>CAZZLX010000424.1:0-4129 GCA_964655235.1 uncultured Rhizobium sp. | reverse complement strand
GCCGGTGAACAAGCGCCACCTCGACATGGTCTATTCGCATGTCCGCTGGTCGGACAAGGCGTTCATGGGATCGGTGACGGCCGAGGAGCGGGCCGAGGAGTCGATCGAGATGGCGCGCCTGGTCTGCGGCGCCGACTTCGTCGACCGCAACTGCGTCATCATGGGCAACATCAACGTCAATTCGCCGCTGGTCTACGACGCGTCGATGAGCAAGGCCGCCAGGGCCTATGCGCGCGCCAATCAGTGCACGGTCGTGGTGCCATTCATCCTGGGTGGCGCCATGGGTCCGGTGACGACGGCAGGCGCCATCGCCCAGTCGATGGCCGAGGCCATGGTCGGTGTCGCCCTTTGCCAACTGGAACGGCCCGGCTCGCCGGCGATCCTCGGGAACTTCCTGAGCTCGACGGCCCTCCGCTCAGGGTCGCCGACCTTCGGGACGCCGGAGCCGGCATTGGGATCGCTCGTCATCGGGCAGCTCACGCGGCGCCTCGGCGTGCCGCTTCGCTGCTCGGGCGCGTTCACCACCTCGAAGATCCCCGACGGCCAGGCGATGCTGGAGAGTGCTGTCTCTATGCAGGCTGCGGTTCAGTGCGGCGCCCATTTCATCCTTCACTCGGCTGGCTGGCTCGAAGGCGGACTGGCGATGGGCTACGAGAAGTTCATTCTCGATGCTGATTTCTGCAGCGCGCTGCATACTTATCTCGCCGGCATCCCGGTGGACGACAATGGGCTGGCGCTGGATGCCTTCCGCGAGGTGGGGCCCGGCAAGCACTTCTTCGGCTGTGCGCACACGCTTCAGAACTACGAAACCGCGTTCTGGGACTCGGCGATCGCAGACAACAACTCCTTCGAGCAGTGGCGCGACGCCGGATCGAAGGACGTGATGCGCCGTGCCAACGAGAAGTGGCGCGCGATGCTGCAGACCTATGAGGCGCCGCCGCTCGACCCCGGCGTCGACGAGGCCCTGAGGGCCTTCATGGCGAAGACGAAGGAATCCCGTCCCGACGCCTGGCACTGAGGGATGTCAGATCCTCATCCGCGCGCCGGAGGGATCGTAGGGCGAAGGCGCGATGATCTTTGCCTTCCGCTCGATGCCGACGACATGCGTCGTGAGATCGGTGCCGACGGCCGCATGATCCCGGTCGATCAGAGCCATGCCGATGCTCTTTCCGAGCGTGTGCCCATAGGCGCCCGAGGTGATGTAGCCCACCATCTTGTCGCCTCGCCACACCGGCTCCCAGCTCGACGGGTCGGCATCGACCGCAGCGACCTCCAAGGTCACGAGCTGCCGCCTGGAACCCGCGTCGCGTTCCTTGATGGCGGCGTCTCGGCCGATGAATCCCTTCTTGCCGAAGTCGATCCAGCGCCCGAAGCCCGTCTCCCCGGGCGTGTAGACCTGAGTGAACTCGCGGTTCCAGAGCCCGAACGACTTCTCGATGCGCAGGCTCAGCATCGCGTTGAAGCCGATCTCGACCATGCCGAAATCGGCGCCGGCCTTCTTTAGCGTGCGATAGAGCGTCAGGTGCTCGGCCGACGGCACGTTGATCTCGTATCCGAGTTCGCCATTGACCGAGAGGCGGCCGACCTTGGCGCGAGTCATGCCGACATCGAGCTCGCGACAGGCGAGGAACTTGAACGCCTGATTGGAGACGTCGGCGTTCGATACCACCGCTTCCAGCAACTCGCGCGACCGCGGGCCGGACAGAGAGAAGCCGACCCAATCGTCGGAGATGTCGCGGACCGAGACGCCGTCTTCGATATGGTCCTGGAACCACCGCATGTGCCATTGGCGGAGGTAGTAGGAGCCCATGATCCAGAAGCTGCCGTCGCCCCAGTTGAACACCGTGAGGTCGCCGCGGAGCTTGCCGGAAGGGCTGAGCATCGGCGCCAGCGCGCAACGGCTCGGTCCCGGCAGCTTGGACGCCATGATGCGGTCGAGCCACGCATGGGCCTTCGGACCCGTCACCTCGTAGCGGGAGAAGGCGGAGGTATCGAGCAGGCCGATCGCCTCCCGCGTCTTCCGGCACTCGGCGCCGACGATGTCGTGCGCATTGGAGCGCTTGAGGGTAGGCTTCTCGACGAAGTCGGCCGAGGGCGCGACGTAGAGCGGGATCTCAAGTCCCCAGAGCACGCCCCAGCGCATACCGTTCGCGGTCATCGCGTCGTACGCGGGCGCGGTCTTCAGCGGCCGGCCGGCCCAGAGCTGCTCGTTCGGATACGTCATGACGAAGCGGCGCGAGTAGAACTGGCCGGTCGTCTGCTTGAGGTATTCGCGGTTGGATGCCCAGCTGCCGTAGCGGGCGATGTCCATGCCGTAGATGTCGGTCGACGGCTCGCCGTTGACCATCATTTCGGCGAGGCTCAAGCCCACGCCGCCGCCCTGGAGGAAGCCTGCCATGACGCCGCAGGCGGTCCAGTAGTTGCGTGCCCCCGGCGCCTGGCCCACCAGCGGGTTTCCATCAGGCGTGAAGGTGAAGGAGCCGTTGACCCACCTCTTGATGCCGACCTGCTGAAGGGCCGGGAACCGCTTGAAGCCGATCTCGAGCTCCGGCGCGATCCGGTCGATGTCCTCCTGGTTCAGCTCGATGCCGAAGTCCCAGGGAGCGCCTTCCATGCGCCAGTGCTTGTAGTCGCGCTCGTAGAGGCCGACCAGAAGGCCCTTTCCCTCCTGGCGGGTGTAGGTGAAGCCTTCGAGATCGACGATCAGCGGCAGCTCCGAGCCCATCGCCGCGATCTCGGGGATGGTCTCGGTCACCAGGTAATGATGCTCCATCGGCGTGACCGGCAGGTCGAGGCCCGCCATGAGTCCGACCTGCTTGGCCCACAGGCCGCCGCAATTCACCACGTGCTCGCAGCCGATGGTGCCCTTCTCGGTGACGACGTCCCAGCCGTCGGGCTTCCGGTGCAGCTCCAGCACGCGGGCATGCTCGATGATCGTGGCGCCGCGCTTCCGTGCCGCCCCCGCATACGCATAAGTGGTGCCGTAGGTGTCGACATGCCCCTCGTTGATGTCGTAGAGGCCGCCGAGCACGTCGCTGACGTCCATCAGCGGGTGCATCGCCTTGATCTCGTCGCGGGTCACCAAGCGCGCGGTATCGATGCCCATAGTCTGGAAGACCCGGTAGGCCGCCTGCAGCCACTCCCAGCGCTCGGGCGCGCTGGCGACATTGATGCCGCCAGTCATGTGCAGGCCGACGTTCTGCCCAGACTCGGCCTGGATCTCCTTGAACAGCTTGATCGTGTAGGACTGGAGCGCCGCGATGTTGGGGTCGGCGTTGAGCGCGTGGAAGATGCCGGCCGCATGCCAGCTCGACCCTGAGGTGAGCACGTTCCGCTCGACCAGGGCGATGTCGGTCCAGCCGAGCTTCGCCAGATGGTAGAGCACAGAGCACCCGACGACACCGCCGCCGATCACGACCACCCGATAGTGCGACTTCATGGAAGGTTCCCGATCCCCCGAGATTGGATCACTGTATCGAAGCCGGACCGGGCCGAACAGGGCATGGCGTTTCGTCCGGCGGGCCGGTTTTCCAGCTAGAATGCGACGTATACGCGCCCGGAATCGAGGATCCTCAACGTGCCGTCTTCCGCCAAGTTCGCCATGGTTGCCACCACCGGCAACGAGCGCCACCTGCGTGCCATGAAACAGATCGGGGTCGACCATGTAGTCCACTACGCGATGGACGACCTGCCCGAGTCCGCCGACGAATTGAGGGCGATCCGACGGCGCTATGCCGATTTCGACCTCGCCTGGTCGATCGCCGAGTCGGGTCCGGCGATCGACCGCATCGTCCTCGCCAAGGAGGGTTGGCAGGCCCAGACCGAGCGCTACAAGCGCATCATCGGGGTGTTGGGCGACCTCGGCGTCGCCGTCGTCGCCTACAACTTCATGCCGCAGATCAGCGAAGACGCGATGGTGATCCGCACCGATCCCGACGCCAAGGCGCGGGGCGGGGCCAGGACCAGCCGCTTCGCGCTGGCCGACATCGGCCCCTCCACCATGCCCCACGAGGAGAATCCGATCCCGCGCGACGAGATGTGGCGGAACCTGGAGCGCTTCCTCGATGCCGTCCTGCCGGTCGCCGAGGCGGCCGGGCGACGCGCCGCCTTCGTGGTGGGAGCCGGTGTC
>CAZZLX010000423.1:0-4143 GCA_964655235.1 uncultured Rhizobium sp. | reverse complement strand
CCCGCTTATCTGGTCGCCATCAACCTGGTCGTGGTGCCGATCGCGGCCGGCGGCCTCCGGCTGCTGCCGAGGGTCGCCAACCCCGACCTGTTCGTGCTGACGCTGCCGCTCTCGCAGAGCGAGCCCTGGCTTTCGCTGCTCGTGTTCATCGGCGGCCTCTCCGCCGCGACCTCGATGGTGATCGTCGCGTGCATGGCGCTGTCGGGAATGATCGGTAACGAGCTGGTGATGCCGCTGCTGCTGCGCCGCCGCGCCGCCGCGCAGGGCGACCTCGGCCCGCTCGTGCTGCTGGTGCGTCGCGCCGCGGTTCTGGTGATCGTGCTCGCCGGATACGCCTATCACAAGATCATCGCCGGCATCCTGCCGCTCGCCTCGATCGGCATGATCTCTTTCTCGGCCGTCGCCAATTTCATGCCGGGCCTGATCTTCGGGCTCTACTGGCGACGCGCGAACCGTTTCGGAGTCGTTGCCGGCATGGCCGGAGGCTTCGCGATCTGGCTCTACGCGCTCCTGATCCCCTCGCTGCAGCAGGCACGCGGCGCGGAACTCGCAACGCCGCTCGCACCGTTCCTGCCCGCACCCTTCGACTCGCTCGATCCGATCGGCCAGGGCTTCTTCGTCGGCATCACCGTCAACACGCTTCTCATCGTCATCGGTTCGCTGCTGATACCCGCCCGCCGGCGCGACCAGGAACAGGCCGACTCCTTCGTTCTCGGCGCCGAGGCGCCGAGGCTCGCACCCTCGGGCGGCGACGTGTCGTCGCGGATCGCGGAGCTTCGCGACCTGGTCGCCCGCTTCCTCGGTGCCGAACGTGCCGAGCGCGCCTTCGCCGATCGAGGCATGACCTTGCCGACGGCCCTGGCTCTGGCCGAACGGCTCCTGTCCGGCACGATCGGCGCCGCCTCGGCTCGCGTCATCATGGCGGCAGTCGAACGCCGGCGGCTGATCTCTCCCCGCGCGGCGCGCGCCATGCTCGACGAGGCGTCGGAAGCGATCCGATACAGCTCGGACATCCTCCGGAACGCGCTCGACCATGCCGGCCTCGGTATCGCGGCCTTCGACCGCGACAGCCGGCTGGAAATCTGGAACGAGCGCTTCCCTGCCCTTCTCGGCCTGGATCCCGACACCGTCACGGTCGGCGCCCACGCCGGCACTCTCGCCGAGGTGCTGAAGCGCCCGGAGACATCGCAGGTGCTGGAACGCCGCGGCCCGAACACGAGCGTGATCGAGATCCGGCTCGATCCGCTGCCGGGCGGCGGCTTCGTCGCCACCTGCCATGACGTGACCGCGCGCGTGCGGGCCGCCGAGGCGCTGCGTGACAGCGAGCGGCGGATCCGCATCTACACCGACAACGTGCCGGTGCTGATCGCCTACATCGATCGCGACGAGCGCTACAGGTTCACCAACCGACTCTACCAGGCGGCGCTCAACGTGACGCCGGTCGAAGCCGAGGGACGCACCATCGTCGAGGTGATCGGCGAGGAGCGCTATCGACGACTCAAGCCGCATATCGACGGCGTGCTGCGCGGCGAGCACCAGACATTCGAGATCGAGTTCCCGACCAACGACGCCAACGTCGAGGTCGCCCAGGGGACCTACATCCCGCACTTCGACGAGGCCGGCGCCGTCATCGGCTTCTTCCTTCTCTATCAGGACACGACCCAGGCGCGCGCCGCCGAGGCGGTGCTCCGCCAGTCGAAGGAGACGCTGGAGCTGCGCGTCGCCGAGCGCACAGCCGAACTCGAGCGGAGCCGGGCCGAAGCCGAAGCCGCCAATCTGGGCAAGACCAGGTTCATCGCAGCCGCGAGCCACGACCTGCTGCAGCCGCTGCACGCGGCACGCCTGTTCACCGCGGCGCTCGCCGACCGCCAACCCGGCAACGACCTCGCGACCAAGATCGACCAGGGGCTGGGGGCAGTCGAAGCGCTGCTGGATGCGCTTCTCGACATCTCGAAGCTCGACGCCGGCGCGCTGAAGCCGGAAAAGCGTGCTTTCGCGCTGCAGCCGCTGCTCGATTCCCTGGCAGCCGCGTTCGTGCCGATCGCGTCGAAGAGCGGCGCCGTCTTCCGCGTGGTTCCGTCGTCGGCGACGATCGCGACTGATCCGGCGCTGCTTCGCCGCATCCTGCAGAACTTCGTGTCGAATGCGCTCCGCTACGGCGGCAGCGAGGGTCGGAAGCCCCGCGTCGTCCTTGGCTGTCGTCGCATCGGCAAGGTGCTTCGCATCGAAGTCTGGGACAACGGCCCCGGTATTCCCGAGGACAAGCGCGACCTCGTCTTCCAGGAATTCGTCCGCCTGCATCCGGCGGCCGTCGATCGCGGCGAGGGTCGCGGCCTGGGCCTCGGCCTCGCCATCGTCGAGCGCATCGCGCGTATGCTGGGGCACAAAATATCACTTCGCTCGACCGCCGGGCGCGGGTCGGTCTTTTCCGTCACGGTGCCGCTGGCTGCCGCCGCTGCGGCAAGGCCGGCTCCGAAGCCGATCCAGCCGATCCTTCCGGCACTCGACACCGGCGCCTTCGTTCTTTGCGTCGACGACGAGGCCCAGGTGCGCGACGCGATGGCGACCCTGCTCGGCGGTTGGGGTTGCCGCGTCATCGCGGTACCGGGTCCCGACGAAGCGCTTGCCGCGCTCTCGGAGGAAGAGCGCGCGCCCGATCTCCTGGTCGTCGACTACCACCTTGGCGCAGGCCCCGATGGGCTCAGCATCATCGAGCGGGTCCGCGAGGAATGGGGCGCCGACGTCGCCGCCGCCCTGATCACCGCCGACCGCGACCCGACCTTGCGCGCGCGGGCGCGGGATCAGCGTGTCGACCTGCTGCTGAAGCCGGTCAAGCCCGCGGCGCTCCGCGCCTTGCTGCGCGGCCGAGGACGCAACCAGCCCATGGCCCTCAGAGCATAAGGCGCGCTCAGGGCCTGGCGGGGTCCTTGGTCGGGTCGAGCGCGAGATGGCGGGCGAGGATCACCGCCTGGGTGCGCGAGCGGACGCCGAGCTTCCGCAGGATCGTGGTCACGTGCGCCTTCACCGTCGGCTCGCCGACCGAGAGCTCATAGGCGATCTGCTTGTTGAGTCTTCCCTGGGCCATCAGTGCCAGCACGCGCCATTGCTGCGGTGTCAGCTGGGCAGCGCGGCGGGCGAAACCCGCCGCCTCTTCATCGTCCTCGACCGCTTCCGCCTCCGGCGGCATCAGCACCTCGCCATCGAGCACGGACTTCACTACCTTGGCGATCGACTCGAGGGACGCCGACTTCGGCATGAAGGCCGATGCCCCCAGATCCATCACCCGGCGCATCACCCGACCGTCGCGGGTCGCCGAGACGACGACGATTGGTACCGAGGGGTGGGTGGCGCGCAGCGTCGCCAGTCCCGTCAGCCCGTCCATGCCCGGCATGTCGAGATCGAGCAGCAGCGCGTCGATCTCCGGCTCGCGCTCAAGCAGCGTCATCGCCTCGGCCATCGAGGCGGCGGTATCGATCCGCGCGCCATCGAAGCTCTGGCGGAGCGCCGTCTTCAGGGCGTCGCGGACCATCGGGTGGTCGTCGGCGACGATGAAGGTCGGTCCGGGATTGGCTTGAGTTTCGGCGGACGCCACGTTCGCTTGAGATCCTCGGCTGCTGTCCCCGATGCTTGGGACGAAGCTCCTCGACGGTCAAGGCTTTCGATCTAGTATCATCGCCTTCCCGCCCGCCTCCTTGCGCAGAGACGCCCATGCCCCGCCACCACGAGCTCGCCGCCTCGCCCGCCACCTGCCATTGGGGCGTCTTCTCGTCGGACCTGCCCCCGGTGACCCGCATCGCCTCGGGCGACACGATCACGATCCATTGCGTCTCCGGCGGCCCGCCCACCCTGCCCGAGCCGCCCTTCAAGATCCTGCCGGAACATCCGGAGATTCTCGCCAAGGTGAAGATGGGCCCCGGCGGGCACATCCTAACCGGACCGGTCTATGTGGAGGGCGCCGAGCCCGGCGACACGCTGGAAGTCCGCATCAAGGACGTGACGCTCCGCCAGGACTGGGGCTGGACCGTGATCGCGCCGCTCAAGGGTACGCTCCCTGAGGACTTCCCGGTCCGCCGCATCTGGCACCTGCCGATCGACCGCAAGGCGATGGTCGTCTCGGCGCTGCAGGGCACCGGCACCCCCGCA
>CAZZLX010000422.1:0-4150 GCA_964655235.1 uncultured Rhizobium sp. | reverse complement strand
AGATGCATTTCTAAATGCTTGTGCAAATGGACATTTAGAAGTAGTCAGACAACTCCATCTCCTGCTGCTCGGCAGTCAGCTGCGACTGCTGAAGGAGCTCGAGCAGTCCCAGCACGCCGTTCATCGGCGTGCGGATCTCGTGGCTCATCGTGGCGAGGAAGCTCGACTTGGCACGGCTCGCCTGCTCTGCGGCGTCGCGGGTCTTGGTGAGCTCCTCGTTGTACCGTCGGCGCTCGGTGACGTCGTAGGCCCAGGTGACGAAGCTGTCCTCGCCGTCGATAGTCAGCCGCTGCCACAGCATGTAGGCCCAGAAGCGGCTGTCGTCGGCGCGGCGGAACTCGATCTCGACGCCGGGGATCCGGTCCTCCGACTTCATGCGCTCGACGAGTCCGACGCGGTCGTCGGGATTGACGTAGTAATCCCTGGGATCGGCCTCGATCGACTTGTCGCGAGGCAGGCCGTAGAGGTCGGCGAAAGCTTCGTTGGTGAACAGCCGCTTGCCGGAGAAGGTCTGCAGCGAGACCGCGAGCGGGCTCGATTCGAGCAGCGAGCGCAGGCGGTTCTCGCTTTCGCGCAAGCGCTGCTCGGCGAGCTTGAGCTCGGTCACGTTGGTGTATGTCCGGACGAAGCCGCCGCCCGGCATAGGCGAGGTGCGGATGTCGATGTACTCGCCGTCGGGCCGGTGATGCGTGTTGAGATGCGACGATTTCAGCCCCGCGATGTGCTCGCGGTGCCGCTTGATGTAGCCCTCGACCTGCTCCGTCGTCTTGAGGCCGTATTCTGTCGGGCCGAGATGGCGGATGATGTCGTCGTAGGTCTTCTTGCCGTCGAAGAATTCGGGAGGCAGGTGGACGCCCTCGGCGAAGAGCCGGTTCCACGCGACCATCTTGTGCTCGGCATCGAACATGGCGATGCCCTGGTCCATGTTCTCCAGCGTCGCGGTCAGGATGTCCGTCTGATGCGCGAGCTGCTCGGCCTGGCGCTTGCGCTCGGTCAGGTCGAGCGTCCAGACGACGGTATTGGCCTCGCCGCCGATATCGATCTCCTGCCAGAAGGACAGGCACCAGAACGGCGTGCCGTCCTTGCGCTTCTGATGAAGCTCGATGCCCGCGACCTGGCCGTCGCGCCTGAGGCGCTCGATCAACGGCTTCCGGTCCTCGGGATTGACGTAGAAGTCGAGCGCGTTGGTCGCAATCACCTCGTCGGGGGTGAGGCCATAGAGCTCGGCATAGGCGCGGTTGGTGAAGACGCGGCCGCCGTCGAGCTGCGAGATGGCGAAGCCGACCGGGCTCGACTGCAGGATCGTGCGCAGCCGGTGCTCGCTCTCGGCGACCTTGAGTTCGGCCGCCTTGATCTCGGTCACGTCGGTATAGGTGCGCACATAGCCGCCTGAGGCGATCGGTGTCGTCCGCGTCTCCAGCATCATGCCGTTGGGCTTGCGCCGCATGCTCACGCGCGGGGCGGTCGTCGCCAGGATCTTCGCGGTGCGAATACGGGCGAGCTCTTCGAGATCCTCGCCGTCGACGCCGGCCTCGGTCGGTCCGAGGAAGCGGACCAGGTCGGCGTGGCTCGGGCGTCCCGTCAGCAGCTCCTCGGGAATGCCGGCGAGCTCGCTGTAGCGGCGGTTCCAGGCGACCAGGCGGAGGTCGGCATCGTACATGGTGATGCCCTGGTCCATGTTGTTGAGGACCGCCTCCAGGACCGAGGTCTTGTCGGCGAGCTCCTGTGCCTGCCGCTTCTGCTCGGTAAGGTCGTAGCTCCAGGCGACGAGGATGTTCTCTCCATCGATCTCGAGCCGCTGCCAGAGCGAGTAGGTCCAGAACAGCGACCCGTCGCGACGCTTCTGCAGGATGTCGGTGCCGGGCAGGAAGCCATCGCGCTTGAAGCGTTCGTGCAGGCTTCGCCGGAACTCGTGGTCGACGTAGAAGTCGCCGGCGTTCGCCTCGGCGATTTCCGCTTGCGTCATGCCGTAGAGGTCGGCGAAGGCCTTGTTGGCGAAGATGCGGCGCCCGTCGATGTGACTCATCGAAACGCCGACCGGGCTCGATTCCAGGATCGTGCGCAGCCGCTGCTCGCTCTCGGCGACCTTGCGCTCGGCCGCCTTGATCTCGGTCACGTCGGTGTAGGTGCGTACGAAGCCGCCGCCGGCGACCGGCGTCGTCCGCGTCTCCAAAATCATGCCGCTGGGGCGCCGCCGCACGCTGATGCGGGGCTGGGTGGTGGCGCGCACGCGCTCGGCGTGCGCGCGCGCCAGGCGCTCCAGCTCGGGTCCGTCGACGCCGGACTCGGCCGCTCCCAGCTTCATCATGATGTCGACGTGGTCGGGGCGTCCGGAGAGGAAGTCCGACTGAAGGCCGGTCAGGTCGCTGAACTTGCGGTTCCAGGCGACGACCCGGAGATCCGGGTCGTACATGGTGATGCCCTGGTCCATGTTCTCCAGCACCGCTTCGAGCACCGCGGTCTTGCTCGCGAGCTCGTCGGCGGCGCGCCGGCGCTCGGTCTGGTCGACCAGCCAGGCGACGATGCCGGGCTCGCCGTCGACCTCGATCGGCTGCCAGAAGACGAGCACCCAGAAGATCGAGCCGTCGCGGCGCTTCAGCGGCACCTCGGCGCCGGAGACCTTACCGTTGCGGTGCAGCTCGTCGAGCAGCCGCTGGCGGTCCGACGGGTAGAGATAGAAGTCGGCGGTGTTGCTGCGCAGGCTCTCGTCGATGGTGTAGCCGTAGAGGTCGAAGATCGACTGGTTGCGGAAGACCGATCGGCCGGTCTCCGTGCTGATCGAGACCGCGATCGGGCTCGACTCGAGCACGGTGCGGAGTCGGTGCTCGCTCTCGCGCAGCCGCTTCTCGGCCTCCTTTAGTTCGGTCACCTCGTAGAACCAGCCCAGGGTGACGCGCTCGCCCTCGAACTCGATCTGCTCGAGCGAGCTCGACACCCAGAGCGGATCGCCCTGCAGGTCGACGCATTCGATCTCGATGTCGCGGACCTTGCCGTTGAGCTTGAGCTCGGCGATCACCGCCTCGCGATCGCCGGGCTTTCGGTAGAAGTCGCGGACGTCGATCTGCTCGATCGGCTTCTTGGTCAGGCGGTTGATGTATTCGAGATAGCGCGCGTTCCAGAACTTCAGCGTGCCGTCGCGGCGGGTCATGGTGACGCCGATAGGGCTCGATTCCAGCAGCGAGCGGATCTGCTGCTCGCGCTCGCGCACGTCGCGCTCGGCTCGCTTGAGGTCCGAGATCTCGTAGCCGGCGGTGACGATGTGGGAGACCTCGCCGAGGTCGCCGATGATCGGCACCTTGGTGGTGAGCCACTCTCGGCGGTTGCCCTCGCTGTCGACCAGCGTCTCCTCGTAGAAGCCGACGGTCTCGCCGGTCGCCAGCACCTCGCGGTCGCGGACCTGGCTGCGCGTGGCGTGCTCGCCGGCCTGGCTGTCCCAGCCGGTCATGCCGATGACGTCGGTCACCTCGAAGCCGAACAGGTCCGCCATGTAGCGGTTGATCATGCGGTAGCGGAACCCGCGGTCCTTGACGCTGATCGTCACCGGCACCGCATCGATCACCGCCTGCAGCAGCTGCTCGCTCTCGCGCACCGCTTCCGCCGCTCGGCGCTGCTCGGTGACGTCGTAGCTGGTCGAGACGATGTGCGTGATCTTGCCGCTGTCATCCTTGATCGCGGTCTTCGCGGTCATCCAGTAGATCGGCCGGCCGTCGCGGTCCTTGCCGGTGAAATTCTCCTCGTAGACCATCTGGTGGCCGGTCGCGATCGCCTGCAGGTCGCGCTCCTCGGCCTGCTGCGACTGCTCGGGCGTGCGGCCGGGCCATTCGGTCTTGCCGATGACGTCGGCGGCGGTGACGCCGAACATCCTCTCGGTCGCGCGGTTCATCGTCAGGTAGCGGCGGTCGCGGTCCTTGAGCACGACCGAGATCGGGATCGCATCCAGGATGGCGCTGAGCTGGCGCTCGCTCGCGCGCACGGACTCGTCGGCACGCACGAGATCGGTGATGTCGTAGCTCGCGGTCACCACGTGGGTGACGGTGCCGGCATCGTCCTTGATCGGCGTCTTCGAGGTGACCCAGTGCCGCGGCCGCCCCTCGGCATCGACGCCCGCCTGCTCACGGTAGACCTGCGCCTCGCCGCTGGAGATCGCGAC
>CAZZLX010000421.1:0-4151 GCA_964655235.1 uncultured Rhizobium sp. | reverse complement strand
GCTTCCCGTCTCCTTCACCCAGGCCTGGAGCTTCAGAAGCTCGACCTGGAGCCGGTACTTCTGCTTTTCGTAGCTCTTGCGCGACAGGAGGTTCTTGTAGGGGTAGGCGCCCTCGCGCCAGCCCTGGCTGAGTTCGGTATCGGGATCGACGCCGGAGATCGGGTCTTCCGGCTGGAACAGCGTGCGTCGGAGCGCCTTCAACTCGTCCGGCGATGCCCCGGCGACCAGGGCCTGGAGCCGTTTCAGGAGTTCGTCGGCCGGCGTGCCTTTCTTCGCCGACAGAAGATCGGATATCGCCATCTTGCGAACGGTCAGCGTCGTGCTGGTGCGACGGGAAACCCGATCCGCCTTCGCCGAGCGATCGCCCGGACGTGCCAGCGTGTCACCGGCTTTGACCGGCCGCGGTCCACGCACGGAGGCTCGCTTCGAGCTGCGGCCACTTCCGCTCGTCATCAACGTATCGGCATCCCGATCTTTGTCCGGCGGCGGTGAAGCGACTGTCATGACCTCTCCTGGCGCCTCGATAGGAGGCCTTGCGCGGAACGCGTGCAGATTAGCGACCTCGAAAATTACGGCACATCGCGACGCTCGGGCGCTTGTGCGATGCAATCTCAGCCGCCGTTCGGCGCGTTGCCGTACCAACGCGGCGTGTAGACCCAGGGTTCGCCGTCGGCGCGCGGAACCGTTCTCGTGAGCGACGAGCCGATCAGAAGGACGGTCCGCATGTCCACCATCTCCGGCGCGAGTTCGCCGAGGCTCATCGTGCGCACGGATTCGTCCGGTCGTCCGACGTCGCGGGCGAGGACGACAGGCGTCGCCGGCGATCGATGGCGGCGGAGGATCTCCAGGGCCTGGCCGAGTTGAGTCGGCCGTGCCCGGGAGATCGGGTTGTAGAGGGCGAGCACGAGGTCGGCCTGGCAGGCGAAGTCGAGGCGTCGCTCGATCACGCCCCAGGGCTTGAGGTTGTCGGAGAGCGAGATCACGCAGAAGTCGTGGCCCAGCGGCGCGCCGGCCCGGGCAGCCGCCGCGTGCGCCGCCGTGACGCCGGGCACCACCTGCAGCTCGACGCCGTGCCATGCGGACGCCTCGGCGCCGTCGAGCGCCTCCATCACCGCCGCGGCCATCGCGAAGACGCCCGGGTCGCCGGATGAGACGACGGCGACCCGGCGGCCGCTCGCGGCGAGCTTGAAGGCGTGGCGCGCGCGATCGAGTTCCTCCCTGTTGTCGGAAGCATGAACCGCCTGGTCTGGTCGAAACGGTCCGGCCATCCGCACGTAAGTCTCGTATCCGACGATATCCTCCGCCTCTGCCAGCACGCGGCCGGCGTCGGGAGTTCTCAGTCCGACTGAACCGGGGCCGAGACCGACGACCGTGAGGCGCCCGCGGGCGCGACCCAGCATTTCGACATCGAGCGGCTCGGCCGCGATGGCGATCGCGATCGACACGTCGGCGGCCTCCTCGATCGGATCCGGGACCGCGGCGCGCACGAGATCGCGAGCGGTTCCGTCGACCGGCATGATTCGCAAGGGGCGGGACAGTGCCGCGGCGACGGCGACGATCTCCGGCCGTGCCGCATCGCGTTCCGCGGCCACAACCGCGGCGACCGACTGCCGGGCGATCCCTGCCCTCGCCAGCATCTCCGTCACGAATCCAGGCAGGTCTGAGTCGCCGCCGCCGACCGCGATGACGGCGGATCGAGGATGGAATACCAGCTCACGCTCTTGCGGCTCGTCATCCCGGACGGTGATGGTGATCGAAAGCCGGCCGGCGGGATCGAAGGGCAGGCGCGTACCCGTCAGCCACGGCGCCTCGCCTGAGAGGCGGATCTTCTCGCCGGACAGTACGTCGGACATGAAGCGCTTGCCGGCCCCGGGATTGCGCACTTCATAGCCGGCGGGCGGATGCTCCAAGGTCGCGCCGAAGCGGACCTCGCCGGTCGTCGTGATTGCGGGCTTGGTGCCGAGCACCGCGCCGATCCGACGCGCGAGGTCGTTGACGCCGCGAAGCCCGCCGAGAAGCGGGACCACGGCGCTGCCGTCCTCCGCGACGGCGACGACCGGCGGCTCGGCCCGTTTGTTTTGGAGCAGCGGCGCGAGCGCGCGGATCACGATGCCGGCGGCGCAGAAGGCGACGATCGGCGTGTCGTTGCGGAAGAGCTGGCGGATGGTCTCGCCGAACTCCGTGAAACCCCGGTCGGCGCCAGTCACGCGTCCGGCAAGGCCGTGAATCTCGGCCCCGCCGATCTGGTCGCGGAGCCGCTGCGCCGATGCGAGGCTCCCCTCGCCGAGGACGAGGATGGCCGGCGCGCGATCGCTCATGCCTGCCACTTCGGGCCCGGCACCAGGATCATCGAGAAATAAGGAACGGTGGCGGGATCTACTTCGTTCAGCGGCAGGGAGCGCTGGTTCACCATCGTCGCGCGCTCGATGTAGAGCGCCCGGTCGCCGAGGCCGAGACGGTTCACGACCCGACGGACCTTCTCGAAGTTGCGGCCGAGCTTCATCACGGCGGCCGCGTCGATCTGCGCAAGGCGCGCGGACAGTTCCTCTTCCGACAGCACGCCCGAGAGCACGGCGAGGCTCTGGTTGCGGTAGGTGAGCGGCGATCCGAGCGCCGCGGCGCAGGCGACGATCGAGCAGACGCCGGGCACCACCTCGGTCGGATACCGGGCGGCAAGCCGGTCATGCAGGTACATGAAGGAGCCGTAGAAGAATGGATCGCCTTCGCAGATGACGGCGACGTCGCGCCCTTGGTCGAGGTGCACGGCGAGGGCGGCGGCGGACTCGTCGTAGAACGCGGCGATGATCGCATCGTAGCTGAGCGGCGGCGGCAGGAACTCGGTCGTCACCGGATAGATCAGCGGGACGATGGTCTGCTCCGGCCGAAGATGCTGCTCGATGATCGAGTATGCGTTGCCCTTCTTGCCCTTGGCGACGAGGTAGGCCACGACCGGGGCCGAGTGCAGCAGGCGGAGAGCCTTCACGGTGATGAGCTCGGGATCGCCCGGGCCGACGCCGAGGCCGAGTAGCCGTCCCGACGCCATCACTCGATCTCCGTCGCCAAGGCGTTGACCGCCGCGGCCGTCATCGCGCTGCCGCCACGCCGACCGCGGACGATCACGAATGGCACGCCGCGGCTGTCCTTGGCGAGCGCATCCTTCGACTCGGCGGCGCCGACGAAGCCGACGGGAAATCCCAGGATGAGGGCCGGCTTCGGCGCGCCTGCGTCCAGCATCTCGAGCAGCCGGAAGAGAGCGGTCGGCGCATTGCCGATCGCGACCACCGATCCCGCGAGATGGGGCAGCCAGAGATCGAGGGCGGCGGCGGAGCGCGTGTTGCCGATCTTCCTCGCTAGTCCAGGCACCAGCGGATCGTCGAGCGTGCAGATCACGCGGTTCTCTGCCGGAAGGCGCGCGCGGGTGATGCCGTCGGCGACCATCTTCGCATCGCAGAGGATCGGGGCGCCGTCGGCCAGCGCCTTGCGGCCCGCGGCGCCTGCGCCGGACGAGAAGGCGAGGTCGCCGACCACATCGACCATGCCCGAGGCGTGCGCGACGCGGACGGCGAGCTTCTCGAGATCGGGCGGCGTGCGGGAGAGATCCGCCTCGGCACGGATGATCGAGAAGGAGCGGCGATAGATCTCCTGGCCGTCGCGGATGTAATCGATCACCGTGCCTGCCTCACGCGCTCGCGGGCCTGCTCGACCGTGAGGCTCTCGGCGATGCGGCGGCCGAACCGATGGGCGGCACGCGTGTCTTTGACGAACAGGTCGTAGGTGCCCGGTGCCGCCGCCAGCAGCGTCACGTCGGCGACGCCGGGCGAAGCGCACGATCGTTCGCAGCCGCTGAGATGCAGCCAGCCCGCGTCGTGCGCATCCGCCAGCAGCAGCGCGTCGGCCTTGGTGTCGGCATGTCCCTTGGCGCAGCCGGCCGATCCGGCGCAGGCGACCGTCGTCGCCAAGGGATGACCGGGAGAGCAGATCAGCCCGATATCTTCCAGGGTTTCGATCACGCGGCTTGCTTTCTCCCTCTTTACGTCCGGCACCATGACGCTCTGCCAGGGCGTCAGCCTGAGGTCGCTGCCGTGATCCGCGGCGAGTTCGCCGAGGCGCCTCATCGTGTCCGGCGAGAGCCGGCCGAGGGGCGGAACGGC
>CAZZLX010000420.1:0-4156 GCA_964655235.1 uncultured Rhizobium sp. | reverse complement strand
CGCACCGGCTTCTACGACTACACGAACAAGTACACCGACGGGAAATCCGACCACATCCTGCCGGCGCCGGTGCCGAAGGTGATCTTCGACCAGGCGATGGAGGTGGCGCTCCGTGCCCACCAGACGCTGGGCTGCCGCGGCGTCAGCCGCTCGGATTTCCGCTACGACGACACCAAGGGCGAGCCCGGCCGACTCATCTTCCTCGAGATCAACACCCAGCCGGGAATGACCCCGCTGTCGCTCGTACCCGAGCAGGCGGCGTTCCTCGGCATCTCCTTCACCGACCTCGTCTCCTGGATGGTCGAGGAGGCCCGATGCGATTCCTGATCAGCGACTCCGACAAGCGGCGCCCGCGTCGCCGCCGCGCCTTGCCGAAATGGATCCGGCCGGCAGCGCTCGGCCTCGCCGTCTCGCTCGTCGTCGGCGCCAGCGGCTACGGCGCCTACCAGGTGTGGAAGGGCGGCACCGTCGGCACGGGCATGGAGCGGATCGGCCAGGGGCTGCTGGCGATGACCGCCGACTTCGGTCTTTCGGTGCAGGAGGTCCTGGTCACCGGCCGCAACGAGACCGCGGCGACCGACATGCTGGCGGCGATCGACGTGCAGCGCGGGACGCCGATCCTCGCCGTCGACCCCGAGGCCGTGCGCCAGCGGCTCAAGAAGCTCGCCTGGGTGCGCGACGCCCGCGTCGAGCGGCGGCTTACCGGCGTGATCTCGATCGCGATCGAGGAGCGCGTGCCGATGGCGCTCTGGCAGCGCGGCGGCAAGCTGGTGCTGGTCGATCGCGACGGTGCCGTGGTGCTGCGTTCCGGCCTCGATCGCTTCCGCCACCTGGTCACGCTGGTCGGCGACGACGCCCCCAAGGGTGCGCAAGAGCTTCTGTCCCTGCTCGCAACCGAGCCGCAGCTCGAACGCCGGGTCACCGCCGCGATCCGCGTCGGCGAGCGCCGCTGGAACCTGCAGATGGACAACGGCATCGACGTACGCCTTCCCGAGACCGACATCGCCGCCGCCTGGACGCAGCTCGCCCAGCTCGAGCGCGACCAGAAGGTGCTCGGCCGCGACGTCGTCACCATCGATCTCCGCCTTCCCGACCGCTTCGTCATCCGGGTGAGCCCGGACCAGGTGCGGAAGGGCAAAGGCACGCCGAAGCAGACGTGAGCTCAAGGGACGCGGACTGAAGACATGGCCAAAGGCAACGGCAAGACCCGCACCGGCACCATCGCCGCGCTCGACATCGGTTCGAGCAAGGTGTGCTGCGTCGTCGCACGCGCCGAGCCCGGCGGGTCGCCGCGCGTCATCGGTGTCGGCCACGTGGTCTCCAAGGGCGTGCGCTCGGGCGCCGTCACCGGCATGGACGATGCCGAAGCCTCGGTGCTCGCCGCCGTCAACTCGGCCGAGAAGATGGCCGGCGAAACCATCGCCAAAGTCATCGTCAACTGCTCGGCCGGCGCGCCGGTCTCCGAGACGATCAACGTCGACGTCACCATCGCCGGCCACGAGGTCAACGAGACCGACGTCCGCCGCGTGCTCGACCAGGGCCGGGTGCCGCGCACCAACGGCCATTCCGACCGCGAGCTCGTCCATTCGATCCCGGTAGGCTTCGCCATCGACGGCAACCGCGGCATCCGCGATCCGCGCGGCATGTTCGGCGACCGGCTCGGCGCCTCGATCCACGTCGTCACCGCCGCCGCGTCGGCACTCCGTAATCTCTCGACCGTGGTCGAACGCTGCCATCTCGAGATCGAGGACCTGGTGGTCTCGCCCTACGCCTCCGGACTCTCGACCCTGGTCGAGGACGAGATGGATCTCGGCGTGACGCTGATCGACATGGGCGGCGGCACCACCTCCCTCGCGGTCTTCTTCGACGGCGCCGTCGTTCACACCGACGTGGCGCCGATCGGCGGCAACCACGTTACCTCCGACATCGCCCGCGGCCTCTCGACGCCGCTCGCCGAGGCTGAGCGGCTGAAGACGCTGCACGGCAGCGCCACCTCCGGCGCGATCGACGAGCGCGAGCTGATCGACGTGCCACTGGTCGGCGAGGAGCGCCGCGGCACGCCGAACCACGTGCCGAAGTCGTTCCTGAACCAGATCATCCAGCCGCGCCTGGAAGAGACCTTCGAAGTCGTCCGCGCGCGGCTCGAATCCTCGGGCTTCGACAAGCTCGCCGGCCGCCGCGTCGTACTGACCGGCGGCGCCAGCCAGCTCCAGGGCGTGCGCGAGCTCGCCGGCCTGATCCTCGACAAGCAGGTGCGGCTCGGCCGCCCGATGCGGATCTCAGGATTGCCCGAGGCCGCGAGCGGCCCCGCCTTCGCAACCTCGACCGGCCTTGTCGGCTATGCCGTCGCCGGTCCGACCGACGCCGCAAGGCACGGTCACGCCCCGCTCATGCGCCCCGTGCCTGCCGGCGTCTTCGGCCGGATCGGCTCGTGGCTCAAAGAGAACTTCTGATGCGGCCCGGAAGTCTCAATCACAAAGGCCGCATGTCGTCCCACGTCGTGCACCCAAGACTCGATACGGGAGTGGAAGCAAATGTCGATCAACATCAGCGTACCCAAGGATAGCGAACTGAAGCCGCGGATCACCGTGGTTGGCGTCGGCGGAGCCGGCGGCAACGCGGTCTCGAACATGATCCGCTCGAGCCTCGAAGGCGTCGAGTTCGTCGTCGCCAATACCGACGCGCAGGCACTGGCCCAGACCCTGGCCGACCGGCGCATCCAGCTCGGTCACCGTGTGACCCAGGGCCTCGGCGCCGGCGCCCGGCCCGACGTCGGCCGCGCGGCCGCCGAGGAGGCGATCGAGGAGATCATGGAGCACCTCAACGGCTCCAACATGGTCTTCATCGCCGCCGGCATGGGCGGCGGCACCGGTTCCGGCGCCGCCCCGGTGATCGCCCGCGCCGCCCGCGAGCGTGACATCCTCACCGTCGGCGTGGTGACCAAGCCCTTCCACTTCGAGGGCCAGCACCGCATGCGGATCGCCGAGAACGCGATCGAGGAGCTGTCGCAGTACGTCGACACGCTCATCATCATCCCGAACCAGAACCTCTTCCGCATCGCCAACGAGAAGACGACCTTCGCGGACGCCTTCAAGATGGCCGACGACGTCCTGCACATGGGCGTGCGCGGCGTCACCGACCTGATGGTCATGCCCGGCCTGATCAACCTCGACTTCGCCGACATCCGCACGGTGATGAGCGAGATGGGCAAGGCGATGATGGGCACCGGCGAGGCCGAGGGCGAGAAGCGCGCCATCGACGCCGCCGAGAAGGCGATCGCCAACCCGCTGCTCGAGGATTCGTCGATGAAGGGCGCCAAGGGCGTGCTCATCAACATCACCGGCGGCATGGACATGACGCTGTTCGAGGTCGATGAGGCCGCGAACCGCATCCGCGAGGAAGTCGACGCAGAGGCGAACATCATCTTCGGCTCGACCTTCGACGAGTCGATGAACGGCCGCATGCGCGTCTCGGTGGTCTCGACCGGCATCGCGTCGGAGGCCGCCGCGCAGAAGCCGCCGCGTCCGCAGCTCTCCGTCGTCGCCCGGGCCTCGCAGCCGGCGGCGCGCCCCGCCCCGGCTCCTATGCCGTCGGCGGCGGCGATCTCGGCCTATGCCCAGCCGATGGTCCACGGCACCTCCGCGCTTGCCCCGCAGGCGATGGCGATGCCGGTGGCTCAGCCGATGGCAGCCCCGATCGTCGCCCAGGCGGCGCCGATCGCTCAGCCGGTCGTGGCCGAGCCTGCCCCGGTCGCGGCAGCGGTGGCCGCCGAGCCGATCCTCGAGCTGACGATCCCCGAGCCGGCCGCCGAGCCTCAGATCGAGGCGAAGATCGAGCCGAAGCTCGAGATCAAGGCCGAGCCCGCCTCGTCTCCGATGCCCGCGCCGGCGTCCCGGGAGCCCGTGCTGGTCGCCCGTCCGGTGGCCACGCGCGCGACCGAGCCGGCCGCGGCCGATCCCTTCGCCGCGGCGGCGATCGCCAACGGCGCTCGGGAGAAGCCCCGGGAGAGCCTGTTCGCCCGGGTGACCGGCCTCGGCCGGCGTCAGCCCGAGCCGCAGGCCCGCGAGGCGGCCCCGGCCGCGGAGGCCCCGGCCCCCGCACCGATGCCGGCTCCGGCCCCCCGGATGGCGATACCGGCCCGCGAGCCGATGAGGAC
>CAZZLX010000419.1:0-4158 GCA_964655235.1 uncultured Rhizobium sp. | reverse complement strand
CGTTGACGATGCGGCCCCAGCCATACGGTTTGCCGCCGCGCTCGGCCTTCGCCTGGTCGCGCATCACGCCGCTCGCGGCGCGCGTCAGGTAGAACGCGGCGGAGAGGTTGACGCGCAGCACGTCCTCGAAATCCGCGGGCTCCAGCTTGAAGACGAAGCCGTCGCGGAGGATCGCCGCGTTGTTGACCAGAATGTCGATTCCGCCGAAGCGGCTGACCGCGAGCGCGACCGCCTCCTCGGCGGCACCCGGGCTCGCGATCGAGCGCGGGAACGCGGCGCCGCCCAGCTTCTCGGCAAGGTCGATCGCGAGCCTGGCGTCGCCGCCGCGGCCGTCGATGCCGACGCCGGGATCGGCGATCACCACCTTGGCGCCATCGGCTGCGAGACGCTCGGCGATCGCCTTCCCGATACCCTGCGCCCCGCCGGTCACCAGCGCGACGCGACCCTGAAGCGTGCTCATGCGCTCACCTTCGGCTTGTCGGCATCGGTGTAGAAGGCGTCGGCGTGAATGTCCTCGCGCCGCATCTTCTTCGCGACGAGCACGGGCGTCACCGCCTCGACCATGACCGGCGGGCCGGCGACATAGGCCTTGGCGCCGTCGAGGCTCTGGAAGTCGGCCGCGACCGCATCGTGCAGGAAGCCGGTGCGGCGCTGCGTGGCGCCGGAGGCCTGGGACAGCACGACGTGGTAGCTCAGGTTCGGGTGCTTCGCGGCGAGCGCCTTGAAATGGTCCTCCAGATAGACGTCCTGCTCGTCGCGGGCGCCGAAGTAGAGATGGATCGGTCCGCGGCGGCCCTTGTGGAGCGCGGTCTCGACGATGGACGCGATCGGCGCCAGGCCGGATCCGCCGGCGATCGCCACGATCGGTCCGGTATGCGCTTCCTTCAGATGAGCGATGCCGGCAGGCCCCTCGACCGTGACCGGTGTGCCCACCTCGAGCTCGTTCGCGACATAGGCGCTGACGTGTCCGCCCTGCATGTGGCGGATGTGGAAGACGAGCTCGGCCTGGTCCGGCCGGCTCGCCATCGAGTAGTCGCGGGTCTTCTGGCCAGGAAAGGTCACGCGCGCGAACTGCCCCGCGGTGAAGACGAACGGCCCGCCCTTCTCGATCGCCAAGGTCACGCCGATGATGTCATGGGTCAGCCGGTCGAGCTTCGCGACCTTGCAGTCGAGCCGACGCTGGGCGTGCAGCGCGATGTCCTCGCCTTCGAGCCAGGCGATCTCGATGTCGGCGTCCGCCATCGACCGGCAGGCGAGCACGAGGCCCTGCGCCCTCTCCTCGTCGGTCAGCGCGAACTCGGAATAGTCGGCGAGCTCGACCTTGCCTTCGATCAGCATCGACTTGCAGGCGCCACAGTTCCCGGATTGGCAGCCGAACGGATAGGGAATGCCGGCGTTCAGCGCCGCCTCGAGAACGACCTGGCCAGGTTCGAGGGCAACGGGCTTGGGCCACTGCTTGATGCGGACGGTCGCGACCATGGTGCTCGTCTTGCGGGTGCAGGAAATTGGAACTATTCTATGTTCAAACGTTCGACAGTCAAATTGTTCGATCGCCAAACAATCGTAAACGGGAGGATGCTATGTTCGCACATGCACTTCTAGGACTCGTGGCGCTCGCGGCGCTGCCCGCGGCGGCGCAGGACGTCACCCTCAAGGTCCAGCATTTCCTGCCGCCGGCCTCGCCGACGCAGACGCAGTTCATCAAGCCCTGGGCCGACGCGCTCGCGGCCGAATCCAACGGCCGCATCAAGGTCGAGATCTTCGCCGCGATGGCGCTCGGCGGCCGTCCGCCGCAGCTCTACGACCAGGCGAAGGACGGCGTCGCCGATGTGGTGTGGACGCTGCCGGGCTACACCGCCGGCCGCTTCCCGAAGTCGGAGGTGTTCGAGCTGCCGTTCATGGCGGCTTCGGCCGAGGCGACCGCGCAGGCGACCCAGGAATTCTACGAGAAGCATCTCCGCGACGAGTTCAAGGACGTGCATGTGCTGGTCATGCACGCGCATGCGCCGGGCAGCTTCTTCACCGTGTCCAAGCCGATCCTCGCGGTCGATGACCTGAAGGCCTCAAGATCCGCGCGCCCACCCGCGTCATGAACGAGACCTTGAAGGCGCTGGGGGCGACGCCGGTCGGCATGCCGGTGCCGGAGCTGCCGCAGGCGCTTTCGCGCGGCGTCGTCGACGGGGCCGCCATCCCGTTCGAGGTGGCGCTGCCGCTGAAGGCGCACGAGATGGTCAAGCACGTGACCGAGATCCCAGGCAGCCGCGGCTTCTACACCTCGCCGTTCCTCTACGCGATGAACAAGGCCAAGTACGACGGCCTGCCGGCAGACCTCAAGAAGGTCATCGACAACAATTCCGGCATGGCGCTGGCGAAGAATGTCGGCAAGATCTGGGACGACGTCGAGAAGCCGGGCCGCGACGCCGCCATGGCGGCCAAGGTGGCCTTCCACCAGATGCCGGCGGCCGAGGTCACGAAGATGCAGGCGGCGACCCAGCCGGTCATAGACGCCTGGATCAAGGAGATGGACGGGAAGGGCGCCAACGGCAAGATGCTGGTCGACGATGCCCGCGCGATGATCGCCAAGTACTCGAAGTAGAAGGTCGGTCGTGACGGGGGAGGCGGCCGGAGGGTCCCGGATCGAGCGGGTGCTGGAGGCGGGATCGACTGCCCTGGCGCTCGCCGGCGGGCTCGTGATGACGGGCCTCATGCTGATGTCGATCGCCTCGATCGCGGGGCGTGCGCTGTTCAACAAGCCGCTCTCCGGCGACTTCGAGCTGGTCGAGGTCGGCACCGGGCTCGCGACCTTCCTCTTCCTGCCGGCCTGCCAGCTCCGCGGCGCCAATGTCATCGTCGACTTCTTCACCACCGGCATGACCAGACGCGGCCAGTCCTGGCTCGATGCGTTCGGCGCCCTGCTCTACACGCTGGCGGCGGCGTTGTTCGCCTGGCGGCTGGTCTTCGGCGGCCTCGACTATGTCAGCTTCGGCGAAAAGACGATGGTGCTGGGCCTGCCGCTCTGGTGGAGCTTCGTACTGATCGTGCCGGCGATGGTGTGGCTGGTGCTGGTGTCGGCCTACACGGTGTCGCGACACGTGAAGGGGGCCCTCGCAAAGGCAGAAAGGGCATGAGCGGTCTCTGGATCGGCACGCTCGGCTTCCTCGGCCTCCTGGTGCTGATGGCGCTCCGCGTGCCGATCGCGGTCGCGATGATCGTCGCGGCGCTGGTGGGCTATGGCTGGCTCGCCGGTCTCACGCCGCTGCTGGCCTATCTGAAGACCGCGCCTTACGCGCTGTTCTCGGGCTACTCCCTCTCGGTGATCCCGCTCTTCGTGCTGATGGGCATGTTCGCCTCGGAGGCCGGCATGTCGGCGGCGCTGTTCCGCGCGGCGGACGCGTGGCTCGGCCATCGCAAGGGTGGGCTGGCGATGGCGACCATCGCCGGCTGCGCCGCCTTCGGCGCGATCTGCGGCTCCTCGGTCGCGACGGCCGCGACCATGGCGCAGGTGGCGCTGCCGGAGATGCGGCGCTACGGCTACTCGGGTGCGCTCTCGACCGGCACGCTCGCAGTCGGCGGCACGCTCGGCATCCTGATCCCGCCCTCGCTGATCCTCGTCGTCTACGGGCTCATCTGCGAGCAGAACATCGCCAAGCTGTTCGCCGCGGCCTTCGTTCCCGGCATCCTCGCCACCCTCGGCTACCTTGTCGCGATCGCGATCTACGTGCGCCGCAACCCGTCGGCCGCTCCGGCCGCTGCGCGAGCGACCAGAGAGCAGCGCCGCCAGGGGCTCATCGACGCCTGGCCGGTGCTCGCGATCTTCGCGGTTGTGGTCGGCGGCCTCTACGGCGGCCTCTTCACCCCGACCGAGGGTGCCGCGGTCGGCGCCTTCGCGACGTTCCTCGTCGCCATCGCCAAGCGCTCGCTCGGCTGGGCTCAGCTCAAGCGCGCGCTGATGCTCACCGCCGAGACCTCCGGCATGATCTTCCTGATCCTGCTCGGCGCAGATCTCTTCAATTCGTTTCTCGCCCTGAGCCACCTGCCCGACGCGCTGGCGGCGACGATCTCTGGCCTCAACCTGCCGCCCTATCTGGTGATGCTCGCCATCATGGCGATCTACATCCTCCTCGGCTGCGTCATGGACGAGCTGTCGATGATCCTGCT
>CAZZLX010000418.1:0-4175 GCA_964655235.1 uncultured Rhizobium sp. | reverse complement strand
AGCGCTACAAGAACCATCCGAAGCTCGCGGTCGACACGCGCAGCTTCGCCTATACCGGCGCCCAGCATCAAATCTTCTTCAACCTCGACACCCCGGTGCTGAAGAACAAGAAGGTCCGCGAGGCGATCGCGCATTCGCTCAACCTCGACGCCATCGTCGAGACCGTGTTCTACGGCCACGCCAAGGTTTCGCCCTCGCCCGTCTCAGTCGCGTTGACGCCGTGGTACGACCCGGCCGTTCAGCCGCGCAAGTTCGACGTGGCGCTGGCCAACAAGCTGCTGGACGAAGCCGGCCAGCCGCGCGCCGGAGGCCGCAACCGCTTCCAGATCCGCCTGCTGATAAATCCGTTCATCGACACGCGCCTCGCCGAATTCGTCCGCCAGTCGCTGCGCCAGGCCGGCATCGACGCGGTGATCCAGAACCTCGAGTTCGGCGCCTATGCCAAGGCCGTGTACACCGACCGTGCCTTCGACCTGACGATCGAGTCCCTGACCAACGTCTTCGACCCGACCGTCGGCGTCCAACGCGGCTACTGGTCCAAGAACTTCAAGCCCGGCCTGCCATTCTCGAACTCGGCGCACTACGAGAACCCCGAGGTCGACCGTCTGCTCGAAGCCGCCGCCGTCGAGGTCGACGGTGCCAAGCGCAAGCAGCTGTTCTCGCAGTTCCAGCGGATCGTCCATGAGGACGTGCCCTCGGTCGACATGATCTCGCCGCTCGAGATCATCATCGCCAACAAGAAGCTCCGGAACTACGCCCGCGGTGCCGAGGGCCTCGGCGACAACTTCGCCGACGCGCATTTCGTCGACTGACGACACACCCTCCCCCGCTCCGGCGGGGGAGGGTCTATAGTCCCGACATGTTCGAGAGCCGACGCCTGCTGCGCGTGCTGAGACGGACCGTGCTGCAGGCGGTGCCGACCATGCTCGGCATTGTCATCCTCAACTTCCTGCTTCTTCAACTCGCGCCCGGCGATGCCGCCGACGTGATGGCGGGCGAGTTCGGGGGCGCAACCGAAGAGACCATGGCGATGCTGCGCCAGCGCTTCGGGCTCGACCTGCCGGTGCTGCATCAGCTTCTCGCCTATCTGGGCAACCTCGCGCAGTTCAGCCTCGGCCAGTCGCCGCGCTATGGCATGCCGGTCTCCGAGCTGATCGGCCAACGTCTGCCATCGACGCTGATGCTGATGGGTCTGGCTCTCGCGCTTGCGCTCGGCATCGGCATCGCGCTCGGCACCGCGATGGCGCTCGCCGCCGGACGTTGGCCCGACCGGGTCCTCTCGGTCGTCTCTCTGATCTTCTACTCGGTGCCCGGATTCTGGATCGGCCTCATGCTGATCGTGCTGTTCTCGGTCAAGTTGGGATGGCTGCCGAGCGGCGGCCAGGAAACCATCGGCGCCGGGCTCACGGGTATCGACTATGTCCTGGATCGTCTAAGGCACATGGTCCTGCCGGCGACCTCGCTCGCGCTCTTCTATATCGCGATCTACGGTCGCCTCACCCGCGCCGCAGTGCTCGAGGTCGCATCCCAGGACTTCGTTCGCACCGCCGCAGCGAAGGGCCTGTCGCCGCTCGCCGTCACGCTCCGCCATATCGTCCGCAACGCACTTCTGCCGGTGACGACGCTGGCTGGAATCCATATCGGCGGCATCCTCGGCGGCGCCGTGGTCGTCGAGACGGTGTATAGCTGGCCGGGGCTCGGCCGCCTCGCGTTCGAGTCGGTGATGCGGCGCGACTTCAACGTGTTGCTCGGCGTTCTGCTGCTCTCCTCCTTCCTCGTCATCATCGCCAATACGCTGGTCGACCTGCTGCAGGCCTGGCTCGACCCTAGGATCGAGGTGCGTTGATGAGCACGGTGATGCCGGCAGAGGTCGTTGCCCCGTCCGATGGTTCCTGGCGAGCGACGCGCGCCTTCTTCCGCAATCCAGCAGCGATCGCCGCCACCGCATTTCTCGTCTTCGTCGTGATCGCTGCCCTGTCGGCGCCACTGATCTATCCTGAGGATCCGCTGTCGATGGTGGCCCGCCCCTTCCTGTGGCCCTGGCAGAATCCCAAGCACCCACTCGGCACGGACAGCCTCGGGCGCGACGTCACTGCGGGCCTGGTCTGGGGATCGCGCATCTCGCTCGTCATCGGAATCGCGGCGATGGCCCTGGGCGTCACCATCGGAATCTTCGTCGGCGCCACCGCCGGCTATTTCGGCGGCCGCATCGACGACGGCCTCGTCCGCCTGATCGAGATATTCCAGACGACGCCCAGCTTCCTGATGCTGGTCGTGCTGGTCGCGATCGCCGAGCCGCGCGTCGAGAGCATCACCGTCGGCATCGCCCTAGTCACCTGGCCGACGATCGCGCGCCTGGTGCGTGCGGAGTTCCGATCTCTCCGGGAGAAGGATTTTGTCACCGCCGCCCGCGGCCTCGGCTATGGGCATGCTCGGATCATCTTCATCGAGATCCTGCCCAACGCGCTGCCGCCGATCATCGTGACGTCGTCGGTGATCGTGGCATCCGCGATCCTGATGGAGTCGGCGCTCTCATTCATGGGCCTCGGCGATCCCAACCGCATCAGCTGGGGCAGCATGATCGGTGCCGGCCGCGAGACGCTGAGGACCGCCTGGTACCTGACCGCGGTCCCCGGCATCGCCATCGTGCTGACCGTGCTGGCGCTCAACATGATCGGCGACGCCCTCAACGATGCGCTCAACCCGCGCCTGTCCGGCGATCGATGAGCCGCACGCCGCTCCTTGAGGTTTCCGGCTTGACGATCGCGTTCCCGAAGGGGACACCCGTCGCCGATTTCGCTTTTGACATCGGTGCCGGCGAAACCGTCGCCGTGGTCGGCGAGAGCGGCTCGGGCAAGTCGCTGACCGCGCTCGCGGTCATGCGGCTCCTGCCGCGCGGCGCCCGCATCGCCGCCGGCGGCATCCGCTTTCAGGGACGTGATCTCCTGGCGCTCCCCGAGCCGGAGATGCGCAAGGTTCGCGGGCGGGAGATCGCGATGATCTTCCAGGAACCGATGACCTCGTTGAACCCGGTTCTGACCATCGGCAAGCAGATCGCCGAGGTGCTGCGCCTGCACGAGGGGCTATCGGCCGAGGCGGCGCGCAGGCGCGCGATCGATCTGCTCGACCTCGTCCGCGTCGCCGACCCGCACCGCCGAGTCGATGACTTCCCCCATCGTCTTTCCGGCGGCATGCGCCAGCGCGTGATGATCGCGATATCGGTTGCCTGCACGCCGAAGCTGCTGATCGCCGACGAGCCGACGACCGCGCTCGACGTCACGATCCAATCCCAGGTGCTGGACCTCCTCGAACGCCTTCGCCGCGATCTCGGCATGGCGCTTATGCTGATTACCCACGCCCTCGGCATCGTCGGCCAATGGGCCGACCGGGTCGTCGTGATGTATGCCGGCCGCGGCGCCGAGGAGGCCGACGCGTCCGCCCTTTTGAACGATCCGTTGCATCCCTATACGCGTGGCCTTCTCGCCGCCTCGCCGAGGCTCGATGCCAGCCTGCACTATACCTCCGGCTCGCTCCGCGAGATTCCGGGCAGCATCTCGTCGGCGATAGGTGAGCCCGGCTGCCCCTTCGTACCCCGCTGCCCCCTGGCGCAGCCGTCGTGCCGGACGTCGCCCCCGCCGCTGGTGCCGGTGAAGCCAGGCCGCCTTCTCGCTTGCCCTCCCGTTGCCGCCACACTGGAACCGGGCGATGCCGCTGCTGTCGGTCGCTGACCTCCACACGCACTTCAAGACGCCCGAAGGCGAGCTTCGCGCCGTCGACGGCGTATCGCTGAGCGTCGACAAGGGCGAGAGCGTCGGCCTCGTCGGCGAATCCGGCTGCGGCAAGTCGACACTCGGCAAGACCGTGCTTCGCCTGGTCAGGCCCACTTCGGGCGAGATCCGCTTCGACGGCGAGGACATCGGCCGGCTTCCGGATGGAGCCCTGGGACCGTTCCGCCGCCGGGCCCAGATGATCTTCCAGGACCCGTTCAGCTCGCTGAACCCGCGCCACACGATCGAACGGATCCTGACCGCGCCGCAGTATGTACACGGCATCGGCGACGCCACCGAACGCCGGCGCCGTGTGGTCGCCATGGTCGAGCAGGTCGGGCTCCCGGCGGCGTCGCTGTCCCGGTATCCGCACGAGTTCTCGGGCGGCCAGCGCCAGCGCATCGGCAT
>CAZZLX010000417.1:0-4177 GCA_964655235.1 uncultured Rhizobium sp. | reverse complement strand
GCTGAACGCGTTCCGCTACGGCGCTCCGCCGCACGGCGGCTCGGCGCCCGGCATCGACCGCATCGTCATGCTGATCGCCGACGAGCCCAACATCCGCGAGGTCATCCTCTTCCCGATGAACCAGCGGGCCGAGGACCTGATGATGGGCGCGCCGTCGGAAGTGACCGAGAAGCAGCTCCGCGAGCTCTCGATCCGCATAGCGGCGCCGCCGAAGGCATGACGTGACCCGGCCGAAGGCGATACTCTTCGATCTGGACGACACGCTGATCTCCTCGTCGGGAGATCGCCACCAGGTGTGGACGGATACCTTCGCGCCGCATCTCCATCGCCTGAACGGCCGCAGCTCAGACGACGCGGTCAAGGCGCTCGAGGCCGAGCTCCGCTGGTTCTGGTCGGACCCGGTGCGCCATCGCGAGGGCCGCCTGGACATGGCGCGGACGCGGCTTCGCATCGTCGGCGGCGTGCTGGGCAAGCTCGGCATCGACGACGCCTCTCTGGCCTCGGACATCGCCGATGACTTCCGCCGCATCCGCGACGAGCGCACGCGGCTGTTCGACGACGCGCACCACGTCATCGACACGCTGAAGGCCGATGGCTTCAAGCTCTGCCTGATCACCAACGGCGAAGGCCCGGTGCAGCGCGCCAAGGTCGAGCGCTTCGACCTCGGCCACCGCTTCCATCACATCCAGATCGAAGGCGAGCATCCGTTCGGCAAGCCCGAGCCGGCCGCCTATGCCCACGCGCTCGAGAAGCTCGGCGCGCGCCATGCGGAAGCCTGGATCGTCGGCGACAATCTCGAATGGGAAGTCGCGGTCCCGCAGCAGCTCGGCTTCGGCCGCGCGATCTGGTACGACGCCTTCGGCCATGGCCTGCCGAAGAGGACCACGGTGAAGCCCGACCACAGCCTGACCCGGCTGAAGGACATCCTTTCCATGCTGGCGCCGGCGTGAGCGACGACGCGCCTCCGGGCCTCGGCCCCCGCGGCGAGATCGCGCTCGCCTATTGGCAGGGGCTCAGGCGCGGCCGGCATCTTCCGGCGCGCACCGATATCGACCCGGCCGAGATCCCGAAGCTGCTGCCGGGCACAATCCTGGTCGACGTGCTGCGCGACCCGCTCGACTTCCGCTACCGGCTGGTCGGATCGGAGATCGACCAGATCTCGCATCGAAATTTCCGCGGCATCCGCTTTTCCGAGATCCTGCACATGCGCCGCGGCAACCGGCTCTGGGCGCAGTTCGAGGAAGTGGCGGAGACGCGGAAGCCGCTGTGGTCGGAGGTGCCTTACGTCGGCGCCGATCCGTTCATCCGCCGGATCCGCCACTGCCTGATGCCCTTGGGCGCCGACGGCGAGACCGTCGACATGATCTTCGTGGTGACCGATATCGATCGCATCGCCTCGGCGGTGGCCTAAGAAGATTTCGCGGCGGCGTTAACCGCCGCGCAAGGATTGGCGCCGATACTGGCGCCATGTCGCTTCCCGCTTCCTTCCCCGACTATCTCCGCGCCCTCTACGCGCTCTGGGACACCAAGCGCGGGACCCGGGTCATGCCGGCCCGGCGCGATTTTGCCACCGTCGAGCTGCAGCCCTGGCTGAACGAGCTTCACCTGGTCGCGGTCAGCCCCGAGGGCCTCCGGTTCATCGTCTTCGCCTCGGGCCCTGCCAGCCGTTACGGCGCCGAGATGACCGGGCGCTACGTCGCCGACCTGCAGCCGGCCGCCATGGCCGACGAGGTCGAACGCGCCTATCTGACGGCCGTCGAGACCCGCGCCCCGGTGTTCGGCACCCATGCCAATCGCGGCTTCGGCACCGACTCGCAGTCCTGGTCCCGCCTGATCCTGCCGCTCTCCGACGACGGGGTCCGGGTCGACCGGCTGTTCGTCGCGGTCTGGGAAGGCTCGACCGGCTTCGGGCCGCGGAGCCGCGCGCATCAGGCCTTTCTCACCTCCAAATGGGCGCTCGCCGAGACCTTCGAGGCGCCGGCGCCCCAGGATTCCAGCTCGGACCTCGCCGCCGACTAGAGGTGGATCGTCGTCGCCCGCGTCTCCAGGTACTTTTCCTCCCGTCTTCCTCGAGCCCGCGGCCAAGCGACCGCGGGCTTCCTTTTTCGCCGATCATCGTCGCCTCAAGGATTCCCTGGAGGACCCGCCGCCGTCGCCAAAGGAAGCCCCGGACAACTAAAGATAATGGCCAGTCCCGGCTTCGCGGCCTTCCGGGCGAGGTCTGACCCTTTACCAGGGGCGTCGGTTTCAGGCCTTTGCAGGATGCATGACCTCGCATAACATCGCGCTCGCGGCGACTTTCCGGAGTGGGGGAATTTACGCGCGCAGGTTGTAGTTGCGAGTGAGGACGGGCGACGCTGTCGGCGTCCGTCTCGGGGGGATGATGGAGTCGCAGTTCGGCGACAGGCGTCTCGCACGCCTTTATCGCTACTGGTGGGACAAGCGGGGGAGCCGGCCGGCACCCAACCGCGCCGACCTTAATCCCACCGAGATCCCCGAGCTGCTTCCGATCGTCCACCTGATCGATGTCAGCTGGAATCCCGTCTCCTTCCGCCACCGCCTCGTCGGCACCGAGCTCGTCGAGCGGCTCGAGCGCGACGTCACCGGCAAGGTGGTGGACGGCTCGCTCTACGGCGAGGCGACCGAGGAGATCATCGGGGCGCTGACGCGCATCGCGACCGAGGTGAGGCCCTTCCGCCGCCAGGCGCGGCTCGCCTGGCACAAGCGCGACTGGCTGATGATCGAATCGATCGAGATGCCGCTGATCGACGATGCCGGCCAAGTCGCGATGATCCTCGCCGGCCGCGCCGTGACGATCCCCAACAAGTCGGAGAGCGACACGTCGGAGTTCGCGCCCTTGGGCCCGCCGGGCTGATCGGCGGCGAAGGCGACGGCCGCGAAGCGGCCGCCGCCTGGTTCAGCCGTCAGTCGGCCGCGTCCTGCAGACGCCGCGCCGCCTCGAGATTGGCGAGTGTCCGCCAGCAGGCCGACGCCGCCTCCGCGCCCTTCACCAGGAAGTGCTCGCGGAAGAAGCGCCGATGCTCGTCATGCTCGTGGAACGCCTGCGGCGTCAGCACCGCCGAGATCACCGGGACTTCGGTCGCGAGCTGCACCTGCATCAATCCGGCGATCACCGTCTCGGAGACGAACTCGTGCCGGTAGATGCCGCCGTCGACGACGAAACCGGCCGCGACGATCGCCGCGTAGCGGCGTGACTGCGCGAGCAGCTTCGCCTCGAGCGGAATCTCGAAGACGCCGGGCACCTCGTAGAAGTCGATCCGATCTTGGGAAAAACCTAGGCGGACGATCTCGACGAGGAAGGCGTTGCGGCATTCGTCGACGATGTCCCTGTGCCAGCACGACTGGACGAAGGCGATGCGGTTGTCTGTGGTTGGGTGGCGCTGATTCATCGGGCTTCCTTTCATCGAAGCGTTTGAATCAGGGCGCACGGGCAGAGACCCGCTCGAGGCGGACCTCGACCGGGGTACCCGTTCTCTTTCATCCGGACTGTAACCGTCGGCTCCGGAGTTGCACCGGATCTGCTGTCCCGAGCGGTCCCACCAGGGACCGCGTCGGCGCTCGCGGGCTCGAAGCCGAAGCTCCTCACCGCCGGTGGGGACTTCCACCCCGCCCCGAGAACGTGCCGCCCGCGGGATGCGGACGACACGGCGACTATAGCCCGTTCATCCGACACGTTGGCTGCCCAATTCATGAGCAGCGAAAATTCACATGCCGCGCGTCAAACACCGATACACTCGGAGCACACCATGACCATCACGATGTACGACCTTGCCGGCGCCGATCCGAAGCGGCGCTTCAGCCCTTTCTGCTGGCGGACGCGGATGGCGCTCGCGCACAAGGAGCTCGACGTCGACGCGGTGCCGCTGCGCTTCGGCGAGAAGGAGAAGATCGCCTTCTCCGGCCAGCAGCTGGTGCCGGTGATCGTCGACGGCGACACCGTCGTTTCCGACTCCTGGAAGATCGCGCAATACCTCGAGGCGACGAATCCGGAACGTCCGTCGCTGTTCGGCGACAATGCACGCGTGCAGATCCGCTTCATCCAGGGCTGGACCGACCATGTCCTGCATGTGGGGATCGGGCGCGCGCTGATGGCCGACATTACGGCGGTGATCGATCCGTCTGACGTTCCGTATTTCCGCGAGAGCCGCGAGAAGCG
>CAZZLX010000416.1:0-4195 GCA_964655235.1 uncultured Rhizobium sp. | reverse complement strand
GCCGAGCTTCGCCGCGGAATAGTTGGCCTGGCCCAGATTGCCGATCAGGCCCGAGGTCGAGGTGAAGTGGACGAAGGCGCCCGCGCCCTGATCCTTGAAATGGTTGGCGGCCGCCTTCGACACGTGGAACGAGCCGTTCAGGTGCACGTCGATGACGGCCCTCCACTCCTCAAGGCTCATGCGATGGAAGATGCGGTCGCGCAGGATGCCGGCATTGTTGACCACGGCGTCGATGCGCCCGAACGAGTCGAGCGCGGTCTGGACCAGACGTTCGGCGCCCTTGGGATCGGCAACGGAGTCGGTGTTGGCCGCGGCCTCGCCGCCGGCCGCCTTGATCTCGCGGACGGTCTCCGCCGCCGGGCCGGAATCATGGCCCGAACCGTCGAGCGCGGCGCCGATGTCGTTGACCACGACTCTGGCGCCGTGAGCGCCCATCAGCAGCGCGATCGCCTTGCCGATGCCGCCGCCCGACCCGGTGACCACCACGACCTTGCCGTCGACCATCCGCGCCATCCGAAGGCTCCTTCCGCCGCGATTGACCGGCATTCCCATAGCAGGCCCCGCGACCGGGAGGCTAGCTGGCGGGCAGCAGCGTGGTCCGGTGGCGGGCCAGGAAGCTGGCGGCGATCGGCGCGATGAAGACGTTGTTGGTGCGGGCGAAGACCGTTTCGATCGCCGGGTCGTCGGCCGGCACCCGGCCTTCGAGGCGGTCGAGCAGCTCATCCGTCGCGTCCGCGATGTCCTCCGCGGAATTGGGCACCAGGTCGATGCCGTAGTCGTCGAAGCCGCTGCCGCGGATTTCGCCGCGCAGAGGCGCGTCGATCATCTCGGCGAGGGACAGAAGCCGGCCGCTGGCGCGCTCGCGGTAGAGCTTCGGCAACCAGATGTCGCGCAAGGTCGTATGCAGCGTGCTGGCGAAGCCGTTGGTGTGGATGGTCGGCGTGCCGAAGGCGCTGGCGACGCTGACCGGGCCCGACAGGGTGGCGATCATGGCCCGCGCGGTCGCGATCGCGACCAGATCGACCTCGGGCGAGCGCACGTCCGAATGCGCATAGTCGACGAGGCCGGGCATCGGCGGCAACGCGGGCGCCATCGGGCCGCCGAGCCGGACGACATAGCCGCCGCGCGCGACCACCCTCTCGACCGCTTGGAGATAGGTCGCGACGTCGGCATCGCGTGCCGCCAGGTCGAGACGGCGACGCCCTTCGGATTCGCCGTGGAAGGCCGGATCGCGGACATGCATGGCGACGAACCAGGCATCCGCCGGAAGGCCGATCCGCGCCAGCCGGGCACGTCCTGCCGAAAGCCGCTCCGGCGCCATGGAGAGGATAGGACCGCGGCCAGCCTCGCCCCAGGCCTTCTCCGCCGCTCGCCATGCTTCCTGCACGTAGAGGAAGCGGCCATCCGTCAGCGGCAGCGTGGTCGTATCGAGAGCGAGGTCGGGCGCGAGCGCCTGGAACTTCGGCAGCATGTCGCCGCCCTTCACGATGTTCACGTACGGAGCGAACAGGTCGAGCAGCGCCTCGTTGACGACGGCCTCGGGCGGCGCCGGCAGCACGAGCTGCCAGGGCGGCAGCATGCCGAGCATCTTGAACTTCACCAGCGAGGACAGGCGGTTCGCCATCTCGCCGAACGACCCGAGGAACCAAGCCGGGTGGAGGATACGAAGGCCAGTTGAGGCCAGGGGATGCTTAGAGACGCGCTCCTCGAGCTGGCGGGCGGCTACGGCGAAGGCCGCGCTGGCGCCCTCCGGATCGCCCGATCCGTGCAGCAGGAAGGCGAGATCGTTCTGCACCGCCTCGGTCTGCGGGATCAGCGGCGCGAATTGCGCGAGCGCCGACCGGGTCACCGGTACCGACGCGATGTTGTAGAGAAGGTAGAAGCCCTCGCGCAGGATGCGTTCCGGATCGAGATGCGCCTTGGCCTCGATCTCGAAGATCAGCCCCTTCACATCGCCGCGGCGCGCAATCGACTGCAGCCACTCGATCGCCGCGTCGACTCTCGTGCGCTGTTCTTCACCTGTCATGGGGCCGGAGTATAGAGCCTGACGTAATGCGGGCTAGCGCCCGGGAAGCAGCGACGAACGGTGACGGGCGAGGAAGCTCGCGGAGATCGGCGCGGTGAAAACGTTGTTGGTTCGATCGAAGACCGCCTCGACCTCAGGATCGTCTTGGGGCGGCCGGCCGTCGAGCCTATCCAGCAGCTCCTCGGTCGCATCGGCGATGTCCTCGGGTGCGTTCGGCACCACCTCGATGCCGTAGTCCTCGTAGGCGCTGCCGCGAATCTCGCCGCGGAAGGGCGCGTCGATCATCTGGGCCAGCGACAGCAGTCGACCGTTGGCCTTGCGGCGCAGGAGCTTCGGAACCCAGATGTCGCGCGCCCCGGCCCCCAGGGCGCTGGCGATGCCGTTGGTGTGCACGCCCGGCGTCCCAAGCGCGGTGGAAACGCTAAGCGGCCCCGACATGGTGGTGATGATCGCCCGCGCCGCCGCGATCGCGACGATGTCGAGCTCGGGCGAGCGCACTTCCGAATGCGCGTAGTCCACGAGCCCGGGCATCGCCGGCAACGTCGGTGCTTTCGGCGAGCCCAGGCGCACGACGTGCCCGCCCCGCGCGACCACGCGTTCGATCGCCTGGATGTAGGTCGCGATATCGGCATCCCGAGACCCGAGGTCGAGACGGTTGCGGCCGTGCGACTCGCCGTGGAACGACGGATCGCGGACGTGCAGGGCGACGAACCAGGCATCCGCCGGCAGCCCGATCCCGGCCAGCCGGGTCCGCCCCGCGGAAATCCGTTCCGGCGGCATCGTCACGACCGGACCACGCCCGGCCGCGCTCCAGGCCTTCTCGGCGACACGCCAGGCCTGCTGGACGTAGAAGCAGCGGCCGTCCGCCAGCAGCAGGCAGGTGGAGTCGAGCGCCAGATCGGGCGCCATCGACTGCATCTTCGCCAGCAGATCCCCGTCCTTGACGATCGTGAGGTAGGGGGAAAACAGATCGAGCAGCGGCTCGTTGATGATGGCGTCCCTCGGCGCCGGCAAGACCACCTGCCAAGGAGGCAGCATGCCGAGTGCCTTGAACTTCGCGAACGCGCTGAGGCGCGCGCCCATCTCGCCGAAGGAGCCGACGAACCAGGTGGGGTGGAGGATGCGAAGCCAGGTCGAGGCCAAGGGGTGTCTGGCAACCCGCTCCTCGCGGAGCGTTGCCCCGAGCCCATAGGCGGCATTGGCGCCTTCGAGATCGCCGGAGAGGAGCAGGAGAAAGCCGATATCGTTCTGGAAGTCCTCGGTTTGCGGGAACAGCGGTCTCAGCCGCGCAACCGCCTTCCGCGTCGCGTGCACCGGCGCCAGCTCATAGAGCAGATAGAAGGCTTCGCGCAGGATACGCGCGGGCTCAACTGAGACTCTCGCCTCGACCTCGGCAAGGAGCGCTCCGAGGTCGCCAGCGATCGCGAGCGCGCGCAGCCGCTCGATCGCCGCATCGACCTCAGATGTTCCCTGACCACCCGCCATGAGGCGGGAGTATAGGGCCTAGACCTTGTCGAGAGCGCGGGTCAGATCCTCGACTAGGTCGTCCGGATCCTCGAGCCCGACCGAAAGCCGCACCACGCCGTCCTCGATCCCGAGTTGACGCTTCTCCTCGGCGGAGAGGCGCTGATGCGTCGTCGTCGCCGGATGGCAGATCAGGCTCTTCGAATCGCCGAGATTGTTCGAGATGTCGATGATGCGAAGGCTGTTGAGCGCCTTGAAGGCGCCGGCCTTGCCGCCGCGGATGGTGAAGGTGACGACGGTGCCGAAATCCTTCATCTGGCTCGCCGCGAGCTTGTGCTGGGGATGGGTGAGAAGGCCCGGGTAGAGCGCACGCTCGACCGCCGGATGGCGCGACAGCGCCTTGGCGACGGCGCGCGCGCTCGTACAGTGGGCGGTGAGCCGGAGATCGAGGGTCTCGAGCCCCTTCATCATCAGCCAGGCGTTGAACGGGCTCATCGTCGGGCCGGTGTGGCGGAGGAACGGTCCGAGCGTGTCGGCGAGGAACTTCTCCGAGCAGAGGATGGCACCGCCGAGCGCGCGGCCCTGGCCGTCGATGTGCTTGGTCGTCGAATAGACGACCACGTCGGCGCCCATGTCGAGGGGCCGCTGCAGCAGGCCGGTGGCGAAGACGTTGTCGACGATCACGCAGGCACCGGCGTCGTGCGC
>CAZZLX010000415.1:0-4207 GCA_964655235.1 uncultured Rhizobium sp. | reverse complement strand
CGGGCATCGGCGCCGACCACGCCGATCGAGGTCCTGACCCCCGACTTCCTGCGCAAGGACGGCGCGATCGAGACGGTCGTCGAGGCGGGGCCCGACGTCTTCAACCACAATCTCGAAACGGTACCGCGCCTCTATCCCGAGGTGCGGCCCGGCGCCCGCTACTTCGCCTCGCTCCGCCTGCTGGATCGGGTAAAGGAACTCAATCCCGAGATGTTCACCAAGTCCGGCCTCATGGTCGGGCTGGGGGAGCAGAAGGAGGAGATCCATCAGGTGATGGACGACCTTCGGGCCGCCGACGTCGACTTCCTCACCATCGGACAGTACCTGCAGCCGACGCCGAAGCATCACGCGGTGATGTCGTTCGTCACACCGGACGAGTTCGGCGCGTACCGCACGATGGCAACGGGCAAGGGCTTCCTGCTGGTCTCGGCCTCGCCGCTGACCCGTTCCTCGCACCATGCCGGCGAGGACTTCGAGCGCCTGCGCGAGGCCCGGCGGGCGCGTCTCGCCGCCGCAGAATAGGGAATGCCGACCCACGCCGAGAAGCGGGTGCTGCCGTATACCTGGGAGCAGCTCTACGGCCTGGTCGCCGACGTCGAGAAGTACCCCGAGTTCCTTCCCTGGTGTCTTGCCGCGCGCATCCGCAAGCGCGAGGGCAACACCTTCTGGGCCGACCTCGTGATCGGCTTCAAGATGATCCGCGAGCGCTTCACCTCGCAGGTGAGGCTGAGCCCGGACGAGCGGCGCATCGATGTCGAATACACCGACGGGCCGTTCAAGTATCTCAACAACCACTGGATCTTCACCCCGATGGGGGAAGGGCAGTGCGAAATAGACTTCTACGTCGATTTCGAGTTCAAGAACCGGATGCTGCAGGGCCTCATGTCGGTGCTTTTCGACGAGGCCGTACGCCGGATGGTCAATGCCTTCGAGGCCCGCGCCAAGGCGCTTTACGGACCGTCCTCGACCGGCACCTGACCGGCGGTCTCGACGATCATCGCCAGGGCGCGCTCGACCGTCGCGAGCCGCACCTCGCGACGGCTTCCCGGAAAGACGTGTCGTTCATGAACGATGCCGCCATTGCGGAGCGCAACAGCCAGATGAACGAGGCCGACCGGCTTGGTCGGCGTTGCGCCGCCGGGGCCGGCGATGCCGGTGACGGCGATCGCGATCTCGGCCGGGCAATTGGCCAGCGCTCCCGCGGCCATGGCGCGCGCGACCTGTTCGCTGACCGCGCCGTAAGCGGCAATAAGCGACGCCGGCACGCCGAGCATGTCCGTCTTGGCATCGTTCGAGTAGACGACGAATCCGCGATCGACCACGTCGGACGATCCGGCGATCTCGGTCAGCGTCGCGGCGATCAGGCCGCCGGTGCAGCTTTCGGCCGTCGCCACCCGCAGCTTCCGCTGGCGCAGCTGCTGAAGCAGGTCCTTGGCGGTGCGATCGAGGTCCGTCATCGTCCGATCAGCCAGAGAATGAGCCATGTGCCGGCCGCAGCGTAGGGCGCCGCAAGCAGGTCGTCGAGCATGACGCCGAGCGCACCGCCGACATTTCGATCGGCCCAGCCTGCCGGCCAGGGCTTGAGGATGTCGGCGCACCTGAAGGTGGCGAAGCCGAGCGCGTAGGCCAGCGGCTCCTGCGGCAGGATCGCCAGCACCAGCCACTGGGCGCAGACCTCGTCGATGACGATCTCGGGCGGGTCGAGAATCTTGCTGCCGGCGAGTGTCCGGTCGATCGCCCAGATGCCAGCGGCGGTCAGCGCGACGGCGCTGAGCAGGGAGAGCAGAATCCCCAGCGGCGCGAATCCCCAGGCGATCGGCAGGGCCAGCAGCGAACCCCAGGTTCCGGGGGCGAAGGGTAGGAGGCCGAGCCCGAGGCCGGTCGCGACGAAGCGCGGGAGGGTCATCACAGCAGAACGGTCGCCGCCGCCTGGGCGGCGATGCCTTCGCTGCGCCCGGTGAACCCCAGGCCCTCGGTGGTCGTCGCCTTGACGCTGACGCGGTCGACCTCGACCGAGAGGATCTGGGCGATCGCCGACCGCATCGCCTCTCGATGGGGGCCGACCTTCGGGCGCTCGCAGATCACGGTCACGTCGACATGGACGATGCGTCCGCCGCGTGTCCGCACGAGGTCGCCGGCATGGGCGAGGAAACGGCCGGAGGCCACTCCCTTCCACCTGGGATCGCTCGGCGGGAAGTGCTGGCCGATGTCGCCGGCACCGATCGCGCCCAGGATCGCGTCGGTCAGCGCATGCAGGCCGACATCGGCATCGGAATGCCCGATGAGCCCGCGCTCGTGCGGCACGCGGACGCCGCAGAGCCAGACATGATCGCCGTCCCCGAAGCGATGGACGTCGAAGCCGGTGCCGGTGTGGGTCTCGCCCGCAAGCCGGCGTGCGCGCTCGAGGTCGTCGGACGTGGTGATCTTGAACGCGGCCTCGTCGCCGTCGACCAGTACCACCGGGATTCCGGCCGCCTCGGCAACGGCAGCGTCGTCGGTCATCTCGGATCCTCTGAAGCGGCGGTGTGCCGCCACGATATCGGCGAAGCGGAAGCCCTGCGGTGTTTGGGCGCGAAAGAGCCCGGCGCGCGGCACCGTCGTCAGCACGCGGCCGTCGGCGCCCTGCTTCAGCGTGTCGGTGACGGGGAGCGCGGGGACCGCGGCGGGATGCGCGGAAAGCGCATCGATGACGCGCCCGATCATTGCCGGCGGCGTCAGCGGCCGCGCCGCGTCGTGGATCAGCACCAGGTCGGGCGGATCGGCCGCCAGATTCTCGAGACCGTTGCGCACCGACTCCTGCCGGGTCGCTCCGCCGATCACGGGCGCAGGGAGCCGCAGCGTCGCGGTCGCCTGGTCATAGGCCGGCCGGTCGTCCGCCCCGATGACCGCAAGCACACGATCGACGCGAGGGTGCGACGCGAACAGCGCGAGGCTTCGCGCGAGTATGCTCGCCGTCCCCAGCAGCCGATACTGCTTCGGCTCGTCGCCGCCGAGACGAAGCCCGCGCCCCGCCGCCATGACCAGCGCCGCCACCCTCATGCCGGTCCGTCCGGCGGCAGCGGGAAGTACATCCGGATCGCCGTGCCGCGTCCCTTCTCGCTCTGGATCTCCATCCGGCCGCCATGCAGGTCGAGGAACGCTTTGACCAGCGGCAGCCCCAAGCCGGTGCCTTCGCGTGCGCGCTTCGCCGTGCTGTCGACGCGGCCGAAGGGCTCCATCGCCGTCTGGATCTCGGCAGCGGTCATGCCACCGCCGGTATCGACGATCGAGATCAGCGTCGCGTCATCCGAGATCCGCGCGTCGACGTCGACCCGTCCGCCTGGCGGCGTGAACTTGATCGCATTGCCGAGGATGTTGACCAGCGCCTGCTTGGCCAGCCGCCGATCGGCCCAGAGCGGCAGGTCCGGAACGTCGGCGGAGATATGCAGGTGGCTCGCCTCGGCCTGGGAGACCACCAGCTTAATCGACTCCTGCACCAGGCGGCGGAGCGAGTTGCGCTGCGGCTCCACCACCATTCGCCCCGCCTCGACCTTGGCGAGGTCGAGGATCTGATTGATCACCTGCAGCAGATGACTGCCGGCGCCGTGGATGTCCTCCGCGTAGGCGACGTAGCGCTCGTTGCCGAGGCCGCCGAAATGCTGGTTGCGCATCACGTCGGAGAATCCCAACACGGCGTTGAGCGGGGTCCGGAGCTCATGACTCACCTGGGCCAGGAAGCGGGACTTGGCGCGGCTCGCCTGCTCGGCTTCGAGGCGGGCGAGGTCGAGCTTTCGCGTGAGGTCCTCCAGGCGCGCGGCGTGCTCGGCCTGCTCGGCCTCGCGCACCTTGATCGGCGTGATGTCGGTCCGCGTCCAAAGGATGCTGCCGTCGGCCAGCATGCGGTTGCTGGAGAGCATCCAGCCACCGGCGGCGCGCTGGTGCTCGTAGGTGGTGTTCTGCTGGTAGCGATCGAGCCAGCGGCGGATCGCGTCCTCGTCGGACTCCTCGGGCGCCTTCTGGAGCGCGCCGCGCGAGACGGCGATGGTGACGAAATCTGGCAGGCTAAGCCCGACGCGCAGGATGTCGGCGACTCCGGGCACGAGCTTGGCGTAGGCGTCGTTCCAGATCGTGAGCCGCAGGTCGCGGTCCCACAGCACGAAGCCGTCTGTCGAGTTGTCAAGCGCGTCGGCGAGCAGCTTCGTCGCCTCGATCGCCTCGGCCCGGCTGG
>CAZZLX010000414.1:0-4223 GCA_964655235.1 uncultured Rhizobium sp. | reverse complement strand
AGAAGCCGACCTCGTCGGAGGGTCGCATGAAGGCGAAATAGCCGCCCTTGACGTTGAAGACGCCGTGCTTGAACTCGAAGTGCGTCGCCCGCGGCGGCGCATTCCCCGGAGAGGAGTCGGGCTTGGGGGATGTCATGCCGGCACTTTCCCCGGGCTGGGTTAAACGAGGGTTAATCCAAGAGTTGCGGTCCGGTGTTAGCTAGAGGACAAAAGGACACACCTCGGGAGCGCGACGTGCGGCCGACCTCGATTCTCGCCTTTACCCTGTCGCTGCTTCTAGCCTTCCCGGCCTCGGCCGACGGACTTGCCGAGATCGCGGGCAGCCACGGCCTGACCTCCGACCAGCTGGGCTTCGTCGTGATCGACGCCGAGAGTGGGCAGGTGCTCGCCGAGCACCAAGCCGATCGCGCAGTCGTGCCGGCTTCCGTCGCCAAGCTGCCGACCGCGGTCGCGGCGCTGGCGGTGCTTGGGCCCGAGCACCGGTTCGAGACCCAGCTGGCGCTCGACGGCTCGACGCTGTTCCTCGTCGGCGGTGGCGATCCGCTGCTGACGCCCGAGGATCTCAAGCCCGCCTTCAAGCGGCTAAAGGAACGCGGCCTCAGGATCGAGCGCTTCGCATACGACGCCACGGCGCTGCCGGAACTGCCCGAGATCGACCCGCTGCAGCCGGAGAACTCCTCCTACAATCCCGGCATCGGCGCGCTCGCGCTCGACTTCAACCGCGTGCTGATCGACTGGAAGGCGGGTGGCAAGGAGGTGGCGGCGCTCGCCGTCTCGGACTCATTGAGGCTCAGGGCTGATGCGATCCGCCTGCTGCCGTCGCCGTCCCCGATGCCGCAGCCCTATCGCTTCCTCGCCGAAGGGCCGGACCGCTGGCTCTATTCCAACCTGCAGCCCTCGGGGCGCATCTGGCTGCCGGTCAAGCAGCCGGCGCTCAACGCGGCGCTGGTGGTCCGCCGCCTCGCCGAGCGCGAGGGCGTGACGCTGCCCATGCCGGTCGCCGGCAAGCGCCCGCCCGACGCGACGATCGTGCAGGTCCATTCGAGCCACCGGCTCGTCGAGATCGTCCGCCGCCTGCTCGAGCACAGCAACAACATGGCGGCCGAGATGGTGGGCCTGAGCACGGCGCGAAAGCTCGCCGGCGTGCCGCCGCCGGATCTCGCGCACTCGGTCGGCGTCGTCGACGGCTGGATCAGGACGACGGTGCCCGAGGTCGACTGGAGCGGCTTCGTCCGCGCCAATCACTCGGGCCTCTCGCCGGCGTCCCGCACGACGCCCCGCCAGATGGCGCGGCTGGTGGTGCATGGCCTGGCGCTGATCCCGGACCTCGCCGACGCGCTGCCGAGCCGCGACATCGCCGATGCCGAGGGCGGCGACGCCAAGGAAGCGGCCGAGGCGAAGAACGCCAGCCTCGCGATCCGCGCCAAGAGCGGGACCATGGCCTATGCGCGCGGCCTCGTCGGCCTGCTCTGGACCCATTCCGGGCGGCGCGTCGCCTTCGCGGTCTTCGCCTACGACGATGCCAAGCGCGTCGCCTTCGATGCGACCCTCGACAAGCGCGTGCCCGAGATGCCGGCGACCGCCACCGCCTGGATCCGGCGCGCCCGCGGGCTGGAGCGGAACCTGCTGAGGAACTGGGCCGCGACGTTCTGAAGCCGGCCCTTTTTCCTCAAGGAAAGCGCCGCTACAGTCCTGGGCGGTTCCGTCCTTCCGGGATGCCATGTTCAAGATCGATCCGTCGCGCCTCGACGTCGCCCGCGAGTTCAAGGCGAAGCCGTTCGGCGAGCATTCGCCCGAGCTGCAATACGTCCTCAACTACATGCGCACCCGCCAGACGCCCCAGTTCGAGGTGCTGGTGATGACCGAGCCCGGCAAGCGCTGGGTGCTGGGATACATGCCGACCGGCGGCGGGATCCCCAAGCTGACCAACCAGACCTTCGACCGGCTCGAGGATGCCGAATGGCATGTCTTCAAGCTGCGCTGGAGGGACATCACCGGCCACGACCTGCCGATCGACTGACGTTCCGTTCCAGTCCCCTCATCATCGGAATCCGCAGATGACCAGGATCATGGGCTACGCCGACCGCGTCAGCCTCCAGCCGGGCGAGACCGTCCGCATCATGACGAGCTGCATCGGCGCCAAGACTTATCGCGCCGAGATCGTGCGCCTGCTCAGCCCGAACGCGGGCATGGGCGCCAGCGAGTTCCGCGAGGTCGTGATCGACACGCCGGCGAACGCCTCGTATCCGGCGCGCGAGCAGAAGATGCATGCCGGCTCCTTCGGCGTGGTGCCGGAGAAGTGGGCGCTCAAGGACGTCGAGAGCTTCACGCTGCAGGCCTATGTCTGGCCGACGACGCCGAAGAAGGGACCGCGCGCGATCATGGGGACCTGGGCCGCGTCCGGCACCGGCTACGGCCTTTCGATCGATGCGGAAGGTGCCGCCGAGGTCCGCATCGGCGCCTTCAAGCTCGCGTCCGGCGTGCCGATGCTCGAGCGGCGCTGGTACCTGGTCGCCGCCAGCTTCGATGCGAAGAGCGGGCAGGTGAGGCTCTGGCAGGAGCCGATCTACGACAAGAGCTTCCATGCCGAGCGCGCGGTCATGGTCGAGGGCAAGGCGCGGGCGAGCAAGGCGGATGCCGGCGCGCCATTCCTGTTCGCGGCCTGGCGATCGGGCGAGGCGGCGTCGCCGACCGTCTATGGCAGCATGCTCACCACCGGCCATTTCAACGGGCGCATCGACCGGCCGCGTCTCGCCCGCAAGGCGCTCGACCGCGCCCAGATCCAGGCGCTGACCGCCGGCATGCTGCCCTCGGGCCTGGAAGAGGAGGTCCTGGGCTTCTGGGACTTCGCCAAGGACATCTCGAGCGACCGCATCACCGATCTCTCGCCGAACCGCCTCGACGGCGAGGTCGTGAACGTGCCGGCGCGCGCCGTTACCGGGCACAACTGGACCGGCTCGGAGATGAACTGGACCAAGGACCCGCAGCAATACGGCGCGATCCATTTCCACGACGACGATCTATCCGACGCCAAGTGGCAGCCGGATTTCTCGTTCACCGTGCCCAAGGACGCGAAGAGCGGCTTCTATGCGGCCAAGCTCGTCGCCGACGAGGCCTATTTCTACTGCCCGTTCTTCGTGCGCCCCGCCCGCGGCACGGCGAATGCGAAGGTCGCGTTCCTGGCGTCGACCGCGACGTATACGGTCTACGCCAACAACCGCGGCCGCTTCACCAAGATGCTGACCGAGCTCTACCAGGGCCGCATCTCGATGATGGACGCGGTCGACATCCTGCAGTTCGAGTTCCCGGAAATGGGCGTGTCGACCTACGATCGCCACACCGACATGTCGGGCGTCTCGACCAGCTCGCGACTGAGGCCGGTCACCAACTGGAAGCCGCACGGCCGGCTCTGGAACTACTGCTGCGACCTGTTCATCGTCGACTGGCTCGAGCATGTCGGGATGCCCTACGACATCATCACCGACCACGACCTCCACGTCGAAGGCCAGGACCTGCTGCGTCCCTACAACGTCGTGCTGACGGGATCGCATCCCGAATACTGGTCGCTCGAAATGCTGGACGCGCTCGACGGCTACCAGCGCCAGGGCGGCCGCCACATGTACATGGGCGGCAACGGCTTCTACTGGCGCATCGCCTTCCATCCCGAGAACATGAACATCATCGAGGTGCGACGGTCGGAAGACGGCGTGCGCGCCTGGGACGCACGGGTCGGCGAGTACTATCACCAGTTCACCGGCGAATACGGCGGGCTCTGGCGCCGCCAGGGCCGCGCGCCGCAGGTGGCGACCGGGGTCGGCTTCATCAGCCAGGGCTTCGATGCGTGCTCCTACTATCGGCGCACGGCGCAGGCGAAGGACCCTCGCGTCGCCTTCATGTTCGAGGGCGTGACGGACGAGATCCTCGGCAATTTCGGCGTGCTGCAGGGGGGCGCGGCCGGTCTCGAGATCGACTGCGCCGACTTCGCGCTCGGCACGCCGCCGCATGCGCTGGTGGTCGCCAGCTCGGAGAACCACTCGAACACCTACATCCTCGTCGCCGAGGAGATCAACATCGGCCACGGCGCGCTCGACGCCGTGCAGAACGCCTCGATCCGCGCCGATCTCACCTTCTTCGAAACCCCCAACGGCGGGGCGGTGTTCTCGACCGGCTCGATCGCCTATGCCGGCGCCCTGCCCGTGAACCGCTTCGACAACAACATCGCG
>CAZZLX010000413.1:2036-4227 GCA_964655235.1 uncultured Rhizobium sp. | reverse complement strand
GATGCGGGCGACGGTGTCGCCGGGGCGGACGTGGCCGTCGAGCCACCGGGCGACGGTCTGCAGCACGTAGTCGCCGGCGGCGTGGCCGTGGGTGTCGTTGATCGCCTTGAAGCCGTCGAGGTCGATGAGCAGCACGACGCCGCCCTTCTTTGTCCGGCAGGATTCGGCGAGCGCGCGTTCGAGTTCGCCCTGGAAGCCGCGGCGGTTGCGCACCTGGGTCAGCTCGTCGGTCACCGACAGGCTTTCGAGATAGGCGATGCGCTGGCTCTGCACTTCGAGACGCCTCTCGGCCTCTGCGACTGCGGCGAGCGCCAGGTCGACGACGCGGGGATCGATCTGGCCGAGCGTCAGCCCGCTCGCCTCGGCCATCAGCGCGAAGCGCTTGGCGAGATGGGGATGGCTGGGGCCTGCGCCGGTGGAGGAACCGATCGCGAGGGCAGGAACGGGAGGGCGGATGCGTGACATGGTGCCGGTGACAAAGCAGCCGCCGTGCCACCCAAATAGGCACGTAAGGTGTTGATTTGTCGGGCAGCCGTGTGTCGTCGGCGAGACAGGTCGGCAGAATCTTCCCGGAGGTCCGGGCATCGTCTGCCGCCGGTCGACACCCTATGTCATAGTCGCAATCGAGTGTGTCGGAGGGAGCGTCATGTCAGCGGTGCGGGTCTGGTGCGGGCAGGGGGCGGCAGGTGTCCTGGCGGGGACGCTTCTGTTTTCCTCATGCGCTTATGCGGTCGAGGTAGCTCCCCACCGTGCGATCTACGACCTCTCGCTCGCTCATGCGAAGTCGTCGAGCGGCATCGTCGATGCCAAAGGTTCGATGCTGGTCGAGTGGGCGGACAGCTGCGACGGCTGGACCATCGACCAGCGCTACCGGCTGACCGTGACCAGCGACGAATCCGAGGACTCCCAGGTTCTCGTGAGCTTCTCGACCTGGGAGGCGAAGGACGGGCTTTCCTATCGCTTCTTCATGCGCAAGATGCGCGACGGGGACGTAGCCGAGGAGATGCGCGGACGCGCCAGGCTGGAAGGGAAGGGCGAGGGCGGCACCGCCGAATTCACCCAGCCGGAAACCACGACGGTCGAGCTTCCGCGCGGCACCATGTTCCCGACCGACCACACGCTGCTGCTGATCGAAGCCGCCAACGGCAGCGAGCGGTTCGTCACGCGCAAGGTCTTCGACGGCGGCGAGACCGAAGGGCCGAGCGACGTGACCGCGGCGATCGGCCAGGCGGTCGATCCCGCCGACACCAAGAATCCTCTGCTCAACCGTCGTGGCTGGCCGATGCGGCTCGCCTTCTATGCGCCCGATGCCGCGGGATCCGAGCCCGACTACGAGGTCGGCATGAAGCTGCTCGACAACGGCGTCGCCGAGGGCATGACCCTCGACTACGGCGACATGGTCGTCCGCGCCAAGCTGCGCGAGATCGAGGCGCTCAAGCCGAACTGCTGAGACCCGCGCAGGGCGGCATTCATTCCACGAGCTCGTCGGCGCGCAGTTGCATCGTGCGCTGAACGGTGAGGCCGAGCGCGGCGGCAGTGCGAAGGTTGATGACCAGCTCGAACTTGGAGGGCTGCTGCACGGGCAACTCCCCCGGATGAGTGCCGCGCAGGATGCGGTTCGCGTAGGTTCCGGCCTGCTTGAACAGATGCGGGACGTCGAGGCCATAGGACACGAGCCCGCCTTGCCTGGCGAAGAAGCCGAACGGGTAGATCGCCGGAACGCGGAGGTGGAAGGCCGTGTCGATGATCTGCTGCCAATAGGCGCTGGTGACGATGCTCGGGAGCACGACAAGCCCGGATCGTTGCCGGTGGGCGGCAGCCTCGATCGCGGACCTGATATCCTCGGCGCCGCGAATGGACACCGACGAGGTGGTCAATCCTCGGGCTCGGGCTGCGGTCTCCACGTGAGGCGTGAAGGTTACGGTGGCCAGCGTCTCGGGGTGGCTGAGGATGGTTATGTGCGAGATGCCGGGATCCAGCTCGCTCAGAATTTCCGGAAACTTCTCGGCAAGCGAAGCTTCCGCATTGCTGAAGCCGGTGGCGTTGCCGCCCGGTCGGGAAAGACTCCGGACCAAGCCGTTGCCGACCGGATCGGCGACGACGACGAACACGATCGGAATCGAGTCGGTTCGCTTCAGGAGCGCGCGGAGTGCCGGATCGGACCGGGATATCAACAGGTCAGGCCGGCTTT
>CAZZLX010000413.1:0-1936 GCA_964655235.1 uncultured Rhizobium sp. | reverse complement strand
CGCCGGGTCGCGTGCTGATCAGGGCGCCGATGCGGACGTTTCTAAGGCGGCTCTGTTGCGTTGCGCCGAACGTCGGAAGGAGGGCGGCCGAAGCGCCGCCCGCAAATCTCAGAAACCCACGACGTATCACTCGATCACCTCGTGCGAGCAGGCCAAGCGCCCCGGCAGGAGTTTAGTTGCAGGGGAGGGTCGCGCGAAGCGACATGAGGGCGTTCCTCGAGCCGGCGACGAGGCTGCGAGGGGCGGCCGTCCGCTCCCGAGACGAAGCGGCCGATGGCGCCGTCGCGTGTTTGCCGGAGGTTCGGTTGACTTCATAAATTTCGACTCGGCATATTCCGACCATGGCTTTCACTCTTCTTCTGTCGGGTGACTCGATCCTGCAGCGCCGGCTGAACAGCCGTGACGATGCCGAGCTCAAGCCGCTGTTCGACAAGATCCGCGCGGCCGACGTCGCCTTCACCAATCTCGAAGTGCTCGCCAACGACTATCGCGGCGATCCGGCGCTGGAGAGCGGCGGATCTCATTTCGGCGCGCCTGCCTGGGTGCTGGATGAACTATCGGAGGCGGGCTTCGACCTGTTCGCCGCCGCCACCAACCATGCGCTCGACTATTCGATCTCGGGTCTCGTGCACACGATCGAGGCGCTGGAGGCGCGCGGGCTTTCGTTCGCTGGCGTCGGCCGTAATCTCGAGGATGCCAGGCGCCCCTGCTATCACACGTCGCCGGCCGGTACCGTCGCGATGATCTCGGTCTGCTCGACCTTCGCCAAGGGCAACGAGGCGGGCGCGCAGCGGCCCGATCTCCCTGGACGTCCGGGACTGAATCCGCTGCACGCCGAGACCGTGTATGAGCTGACCGAGCAGCAGCTCGCTTACGTGCGCGAGATCGCAGACGTAACCGGCATCGAGGCGGACCGCCAGCAGAGGATCAAGGCGGGCGGCGCGTTCCCGCTCGCCGACTCCACGCTCTTTCCGCTCGGCGATCTGAGGTTCAGGTCCGCCAACCGGGCGCAGGTGCGCACGACGCCCAATCCAAAGGACGTCGCCGCGATCAAGCGTTGGGTCGAGGAGGCGCGGGGCCTGGCCGACCTGGTGCTGGTGAGCCTGCACGCGCATGAGCAGCTCGGCGACAAGGAGGTGCCGGCCGAGTTCATCGGTACCTTCGCGCGCGAGATGATCGATGCCGGCGCCGATCTCGTCGCCGGCCACGGCCCGCATCTGCTGCGCGGACTGGAGCTCTACAAAGGCAGGCCCATCTTCTACAGCCTTGGCAACTTCATCGGCCAGAACGAGCTCGTCGCCAAGATCCCGGCCGATGGCTACGACCGCTTCCGCGCCGAGCCGGACCTGAAGCCAGGACAGGTCTATCAGAAGCGTACCGAAGGCGACCAGAAGGGCTTTCCGGCCGATCGGCGCTACTGGGAGGCGATCGTGCCCACGCTCACCTACGAGAGCGATGCGAAGGGTCAGAAGACCCTGCGTTCGATCGAGCTGACGCCGATCTCGCTCGGCTGGAAGGACGCGCGCCACCGCCGCGGACGTCCCCGCCTCGCTGGGCGGGAGGAGGTGAATGCTATCCTCGCCCGCTTCGCCGAACTCTCCCGGCCGTTCGGCACAGAGCTCGTCAACGAAGGCCTGTCGGTCAGGCTCGCCTGAAGGAAGTGAAGCTGCATGTTCGACTTTGATCGCGTCATCGAGCGCCGAGGCATCAGGACCGATCGCAACCGAGAGCGCAGCGTCGGCGCCTTTTTCAAGTACTACCCGGCGGGCGGCAGCGCGCGCACGGATAAAGGGCAGAATCTCGTTTTCTTTCAGCGCATCCGCAGACAGCACCAGCTTTTTCCGGTTGGCCTTTGCGAACAGTCCTTTTCGCAGATCAAGCTTTGTACCGATGAACACCAGGCAGGTTTCGGGCGCCGGGTTCTCCAGATATTTCT
>CAZZLX010000412.1:0-4229 GCA_964655235.1 uncultured Rhizobium sp. | reverse complement strand
CGGTGCTGGGCTCGCGCGCCAGCGTCGACCTCGTGGTCGTCTTCGACGAGGGCACGCCGCTCCAGCTGGTCAAGGCGCTGAAGCCCGACCTGCTGGTCCAGGGCGCGGACTACACGGTCGACACTGTGGTAGGCGCCGACGTGGTCCGCGAGTACGGCGGTCAGGTCTACCTCGCCGAGCTTGCCGAGGGCCACTCGACCACCAACACGATCCGCAAGATGAACAAGGCGGGCTAGCCGCCCCGGCCTTTCCGCTAGATCAGAGTTCCCTGATCGGCCGGCGCCTTCGTCTTCCGTTTCGGCGGCGCTTGCGGCTGCAGCGCCTCGCCGTCGGCGATGGCCCCGCGATCGCCGTCGGCGAAGCGGAGGCTCAGCCGTTCGCCGCCCTTGAGGTCGGCCGCACGCGTCACCGGCGCCCCCGCCCTGTCACGCACCAGCGCGAAGCCGCGGTCGAGCACGCGTTCGTACGAGTAGCTTTCGATAAGCTGGCCGAGCCGGCCGAGCTCGGTCATCGCCTTGTCCGCCGTCTGCGCGCCGCACCGGACCAGCCGCCGTGCAAGATCGACCGAGCGACGGCCGTCATCTTCGATTGAAAGGAGAATTGGTCCCGCCTTCAAACGCGCGGATGCTTTCTCTAGCTGGTGCTCACGCGCAGTCATTGAATTTGCTTCCGCCACCTTCAGCTTCTGCGAAGCAAATTCGAGTTGATGTTTCTTCGCGTCCAATATCTCGCGCGGACTCAGCAATTTTGCAGCGAGCCCGGTTAGCGTTGCCCTTCTGTCGTCGATGAGGCGCGGTAGCGAAAGCTTCAAGCGCTCGGCGCTGCCATCGAGGCGCTGCTGCGCCGATCCGAGCAGCTGGACCGGATCGCCGAGTCCGCGACCGAGGCTCTTCAGGTGCTTCGCCTGGTCGTCGAGCCCGCGGTTCATTGCGCTCGCCAGCCGCGCGCCGATCTCGGCCAGCCGAGCGGCCAGCTCGGCCCTGACGGGCACCGCGCGCTCGGCCGCCGCGGTCGGCGTCGGCGCGCGCCAGTCGGAGGCGAAATCGATCAGCGTGGTATCGGTCTCATGCCCGACAGCCGAGATCAGCGGGATTTCCGACGACGCGGCCGCGCGCACCACCGCTTCCTCGTTGAAGGCCATCAGGTCCTCGAGGCTGCCGCCGCCGCGGGCGACGATCAGCAGGTCGGGGCGCGGGATTGGCCCGCCCGGCTCGATCCGGTTGAAGCCCTGGATCGCGGCGGTCACCTGCTGGGCCGCGCCCTCGCCCTGCACCAGCACCGGCCAGACCAGAACATGGCGCGGAAAGCGGTCGGAGAGCCGATGCAGGATGTCGCGGATCACCGCCCCGGTCGGCGAGGTGACGACGCCGATCACGGTCGGCAGCGTCGGGATCGGCCGCTTGCGCTCGGGATCGAACAGGCCCTCGGCGGCGAGGCGCTTGCGCCGGTCCTCGATCAGCTTGAGCAGCGCGCCCTCGCCCGCCAGCTCCATCTGGTCGACGACCATCTGGTACTTGGACCGGCCCGGATACGTGGTCAGCTTGCCGACGCAGATGACCTCCATCCCGTCCTCGGGCTTGATCCCGAGCCGGGCTGCGGTGCCCTTCCAGCAGACCGCGTCCATGCAGGCGTCCGCGTCCTTGAGCATCAGGTAGAGGTGGCCCGAGGCCGCCCGCTTGAAGCCCGAGATCTCGCCCCGAACCCGCACCCGGTCATACGCCTGCTCGACCGTCCGCTTCAGCGCGAAGGACAGCTCGGAAACCGAGTATTCGGGCAGGTTGTGAGTCGTCTCCGCCATGTCCCGATGATATATGACCCGCGCCTTCGAAGGTAAGGAGACCGGCATGCGCATCCTGGTGGTCGGCAGCGGCGGACGGGAGCATGCGCTGTGCTGGAAGATCGGGGCGTCCCCCCTCTGCGACGCCCTTTTCTGCGCCCCCGGCAACGCCGGAATCGCCGATGTCGCGACCTGCGTGCCGGTCCCGGCGACCGACCTCGACGGCATCGTGGCACTCGCCAAGAAGGAGCGAATCGACTTCGTCGTCGTCGGGCCAGAGGATCCGCTCTGCCTCGGTCTCGTCGACCGGCTGGAAGCCGCTGGCATTCGCGCCTTCGGGCCGAGCAAGGAGGCCGCGCGGCTCGAAGGTTCGAAGGGGTTCACCAAGGACCTGACGCAGCGCGCGGGCATCCCGACCGCCGCGTACAAGCGCTTTACCGACGCCGACGCGGCGCAGGCCTATATCCGGGCGCAGGGCGCTCCGATCGTGGTCAAGGCCGATGGGCTCGCCGCCGGCAAGGGTGTGGTGGTCGCGGCGACGGTCGACGAAGCGCTCGCAGCGATCGACGACATCATGGGCAAGAAGCGCTTCGGCGCTTCGGGCGCGGAAGTGGTGGTCGAGGAGTTCCTCGACGGCGACGAGGCGAGCCTGTTCGCGCTCTGCGACGGCAAGACCGCCCTCATGCTCGGCGTCGCCCAGGACCACAAGCGCGCCTACGACAACGACAAGGGCCCCAACACCGGCGGCATGGGCGCCTATGGCCCGACGCCGATCCTCGACGACGCCCAGGCGCAGGTGGCGATGAAGACCTTCGTCGAGCCGGTGCTTAAGACGATGGCAGCCGAGGGTCGCCCCTTCACCGGGATCCTGTTCGTCGGACTGATGGTCGGCCGCAACGGCCCGAAGCTGGTCGAATACAACGTCCGCTTCGGCGACCCGGAATGCGAGGTGCTGATGATGCGCCTCAAATCCGACCTGCTGCCGGCGCTCATCGCCGCCCGCGACGGCGAGCTCGACCAGGTGAACCTCCGCTGGCATGCGGAACCCGCGATGACGGTGATCATGGCGGCCAAGGGCTATCCGGACGCGCCCGAGAAGGGCTCGGAGATCCGCAACCTCGGCGCCGCCGGGGAACAGGATGGCGTCATGATCTTCCACGCCGGCACCAAGGCCGAAGGCGGGCGGATCCTCGCCAATGGCGGCCGCGTGCTGGCGGTGACCGCGAAGGGCAAGGACTTGAGAGAGGCGCATGACCGCGCCTATCGCGCCGTCGACCTGATCGACTGGCCGGGCGGCTTCTGCCGGCGCGACATCGCCGCCCGCGCCTTCCGGGGCTAGCGCCGCTCGCGGAAGAAGCGCTTCAGGAGCTCTCCGGCGCGGGTCTCCTCGATGCCGCCGACCAGCTCCGGCCGGTGATGGCAGGTCGGGTGGTCGAAGACGCGGGCCCCGTGCTCGACGCCGCCTCCTTTCGGATCGTAGGCACCGAAATGCAGCCGGCGCACACGCGCCAGCGCGATCGCCTGGGCGCACATCGCGCAGGGCTCCAGCGTCACGTGCAGGTCGCAGTCGGCCAGCACCTTTTCGCCGCGCAACGCGGTCGCGGCCCGGATCGCCAGCATCTCCGCATGCGCGGTCGGGTCGTTGAGCTCCTCGACCCGGTTGCCGGCGGCGGCGAGCACGGTGCCGGCGGCATCGACGACGACGGCGCCGACCGGCACCTCGCCACGGGCGGCGGCGGCTTCGGCCTCGGCAAGCGCGAGCTGCATGGGGGACGCTGGACGGGACATGCCGGCGCATCATTGCATCCGCCCGGTCCGGACGCCTATACCCTCGGGCGATGACCGAGACCGACGACAAGGACGGCAAGGAGCGCATCGCCAAGCGCATGGCCCGCGCCGGCGTCGCCTCCCGACGCGACGCCGAGCGGATGATCCTGTTTGGCCGCGTGAAGCTGAACGGCGAGGTGCTGACCACACCCGCGACGGTGGTTGGTCCCGGCGACGTCATACTGGTTGACGACAAGCCGCTGCCCGACGCCGAGCCGCCCCGGCTCTGGCGCTACCACAAGGCCAAGAGCGTGATGACCACGCATCGCGATCCGGAGGGCCGGCCGACGCTGTTCGACAGCCTGCCGCCGGGCATGCCGCGGGTGATCTCGGTCGGGCGCCTCGACTACAATTCCGAGGGCCTGATCCTGCTCACCAACGACGGCGGGCTCGCGCGCAAGATGGAATTGCCGGAGACCGGCTGGACTCGCCGATATCGCGTACGCGTCCATGGCCGCGTCGATCCGGCCGCGCTTGCCGAGCTCTCCAAGGGCGTGACCGTCGACGGCGTGCGCTACGGGCCGATCGAGGCGGCGCTCGACCGCGAGCAGGGCACCAATGCGTGGCTGACGCTGGGGCTCAAGGAGGGCAAGAACCGCGAGGTGCGCCGCGTGATGGAGCATCT
>CAZZLX010000411.1:0-4234 GCA_964655235.1 uncultured Rhizobium sp. | reverse complement strand
CTTAATGACGATTGCCGAATTGCCGAGGTCCGGCAGATCGGGCAGCCACTCGCCGTGGCGACGGCAGAGGCCGAGAACGGCCTGCTGCTCCGCGGCCGTCATCATCCAGCCGGTCGGGTTGCAAGGCGAGTTGATGAACAGCAGCTTCGGGCGCTTCGCGATCGCATCGGCGACCTTCTGCATGTCGAGCGACCAGCGCCCATCCACGACCGACATTTCGATCAGGTCGACCTTGGCGCCGGCGAGTCGGGAGGCTTCCGAGATGTTCGGCCACAGCGGGCTGGTGGCCACCACCGTGTCGCCCGGATCGACCAGGAGCTGGACCACGAGCTGGATCGCGCTCATGCCCGACGCGGTGACGACGATGCGCTCCGGACCGATCGGGCGGCCCTTGATCGTGCTCTGATACTCGGCGATCGCCTGGCGCAGCTCGGGCACGCCGAGGCTCGGCACGTAGTAGGTCTTGCCGTCGGCCATCGCCTTGGATGCCGCATCGCAGATGAACTGAGGCGTCGGCAGATCCGGTTCGCCGAACCAGAGACGGATGATCTCAGGGTCGGCCATGAATGGATTGGCGACTTCGCGGATCTTTGAATCCGCGAGGCCGCGGACGAGCGCACGAGCGCCCGGACGGGCGATGGACGAGGCAGTCATGGAACGCTACTCCGGCTTCGGCGCCGCCTTGAAGAACTGCTGAGGCTCCTGACCGAATATCTTGACGAAGGCCATGCCGATCTCGGTCCGCGCCTGGTCGTCGATCGTCAAGGCTTCCCTGTCATAGTCGGTCTTGACCGCGAGGTTGCGCCGGCAGAGCTCGATATACGCGTCCATCATCTCGGAGAACGCCTGGAAACCCTTTGCACCGATGGTTTCCGAACGCACACGGAAGACCGAAGAGACGCCTCCCATCCGCTTCAGCATGTTTTCGAGATCGTTGGCGCGGTGCAGGTCCTCGATCACCGTCGGGACTCCTTCTGGTTCTTCGCGGGCCCTGACACCTTAGCGGCAACGCCGGGCTCGGCGCCAGCATCGCCCTCGGTCCATATCTCGACGCGGTTTCGCCCGAGCCTCTTCGCCTTGTAGAGCGCCGCGTCGGCCTGGGCGATCACCTCGTCGACCTTGCTGTCGGGCAGCATCTGAGCGACACCGAAGGAGCAGGTGACGGGGAGCGTCTTGCCGCCGGCAAGTTGCACCGGACGCGCATCCAGGCGCTCGCGGAGCCGGTCGAGCGCCACCACGGCCTGGGCCGGCGTCGTCTCGGGCAGGCAGAACAGGAACTCCTCACCGCCATAGCGAAACAGCGCGTCGTAGGGCCGAAGGCCCGAGAGGAAGATCTCGGCCGCCGCGGCCAGCACCTGGTCACCGACCATGTGGCCGTAGGTGTCGTTGACGTTCTTGAAGTGGTCGAGGTCGCCGAGCGCCAGGCAAACGGGATGCTTGGACCGGCGCGACCGGCTCTTCTCGCGCTCGAGCTCGGCCAGCATGCTCTGGCGATTCTGCACGCCCGTCAGCGGATCGAGCTCTGCCAGCGCCGCGCGGAACGCCTTGCTGAGACGCTTCGCATAGGTGGAGAAGGTATCCACCTTGTCCATGAAGGCGTCGTATTCCTCGGGCGGCACCTTCGTGTCCTTGACGCCGCGTGCCGCGAGCCAGCGGGCATGGTCGTGCATGCGCTTGTGCGCCTCGGCCAGCGTGTGGAAGGCCGCTTGGTCCACCAGGCCATCTTCCTTGTGCAGGTCGTACCAGGCGCCGAAGCGGGTCAGGAAGTGGGCGTTCTCGCTGGTCAGGTCCTTCGGCGGGTTCGCCGACTTGGCAAGCACGGTGCGATGCCAGCGCCTGAGCCATTCCTGCACCTCGGCCTCGGCCTCCTCCAGCACCGAGAGGATCTGCTCGATCGACCGACGCGATAAGGAGTGGAGGACATCGCTCACGGAGAGATCAGACCGCCAGCTCGGCGCGATTGCGGAAATGCTCCAGCGCTTCCGGGTTGGCCAGCGCCTCGACGTTCTTCACCGGCCGCCCCATGACGACGTTGCGGACCGCGAGCTCGACGATCTTGCCCGACTTGGTGCGCGGGATGTCCTGGACCTGCAGGATCAGAGCCGGCACGTGGCGCGGCGTGGCGCCCTCGCGCACCTGCTTACGTATCCGGTCGACGATGTCCTTGTTGAGCGTGACCCCCTCGCGGAGGCGCACGAACAGAACGACGCGGACGTCGTTCTGCCAGTCCTGGCCGATCACCAGCGCCTCGACCACCTCGTGGATCTTCTCCACCTGGCGGTAGATCTCGGCGGTGCCGATGCGCACGCCCCCCGGGTTCAACGTCGCGTCCGAGCGGCCGTAGATGATCATGCCGCCGTGCTTCGTCAGCTCGACGTAGTCGCCGTGGCACCAGATGTTCGGGTAGTTGTCGAAGTAGGCGGCACGGTACTTGGCATCGCCCGGATCGTTGTAGAAGCCGATCGGCATGCACGGGAACGGCTTCACGCAGACGAGCTCGCCCTTCTCACCGACCACCGGCTTGCCGTCGTCATTCCACACCTCTACCGGCATGCCGAGCCCGCGCTTCTGGATCTCCCCTTTGTAGACCGGGCTGATCGGGCTCCCGAGCACGAAGCAGGAGACGATGTCGGTCCCGCCCGAGATCGAGGAGAGGCAGACGTCCGCCTTGATCTTCTCGTAGACGAAGTCGAAACCCTCGGGCGCCAGCGGCGAGCCGGTGGAGCAGATCGTGCGGAGGTCAGGCAGCTCGTGGGTCTTGACCGGTTCGAGGCCGGCCTTGCCGACCGCGTCGATCCACTTGGCCGAGGTGCCGAACAGCGTGCATCGCTCGGCCTGGGCATAGTCGAAGAGGACGTTGCCGTCGGGATGGAACGGCGAGCCGTCGTAGAGGAGCAGCGTCGCCTCCGATGCAAGCCCGGAGATCAGCCAGTTCCACATCATCCAGCCGCAGGTGGTGAAGTAGAAGACACGGTCGCCGGGCTTAACGTCGGACTGAAGCTGATGTTCCTTGAGGTGCTGCAACAGCGTGCCGCCGACGCCGTGGACGATACACTTCGGAACGCCCGTCGTGCCGGACGAGTAGAGGATGTAGAGCGGGTGGTTGAACGGCACCTGCTCGAAGGCCAGTCCCGACGCCTTCGGTGCGACGAAGTCCGCGTAGTGGACGGCATTATCCATGCCCGAAAGGTCGGCCTTCTCGCGCGTGTACCCGACGACCACCGTCTTTTCGACCGATGGCAGCTTGGCGAGGATCTCCTTGACCTTCGGCAACTGGTCGAAGGTCTTGCCGCCGTAGTAGTAGCCCTCGGCGGCGACCAGCACCTTGGGCGCGATCTGGCCGAAGCGGTCGAGCACGCCGGTGACACCGAAATCGGGCGAGCACGAAGACCAGGTGGCGCCGAGGCTCATCGTCGCCAGCGCGGCCACGATCGTCTCCGGCATGTTCGGCATGTAGGCCGCGACCTTGTCGCCGGAGCCGACGCCGAGCTGCTTCAGCCCCTGGGCGAAACGCGCGACCTCGTCGGTGAGCTGGTCCCAGCTCATGCGCCGCCTGACCTTGTCCTCGCCCCAGAACACGATCGCGTCCCCGGGGCCGGTGCGGCGAAGCAGGTTCTCGGCGAAGTTGAGGCGGGCGTCGGGAAAGAACCTGGCGCCGGGCATCTTGCCGGCGTCGACCAGCACCCGCGTCCCGCGCGTCTCGGCCTTCACGCCGCAGAAGTCCCAGATCGACTGCCAGAACTTCTCCGGCTCCTTGACCGACCAGTCGTAGAGTGTGTCGTACCCATCGAGCTTGGCGCCCCACTGTTTCGCCACATGGGACGCGAAACGCGTCAGGTTGGCGTCACGGATACGTTCGGGCGAGGGCAGCCACAGGGGACGGTCGGCCATGGTCCTCGTTTCCTCGTTGGTAGCTCCGGGAATAGGGCGCTAGACTTGCGCATTCCCGATCGGTCGGTGATAGCGCGCCGCCTCCTCCCGAGGCAAGCCGCCGACGGCCGAGCATCATAGCACCCGGCGGACCCGCTCGTGACTTTTGCCGCCATCCTGGCCCTTCCCGTGGTTCGCGCCTGCCTGTGGAGCGCGGCCACCTCGCTGACCTCGGCAGCCATGATCCTGCTGATCCGCTGGGCGGCGGCCGAACTCCATCCGTTCCAGATATCGTTCCTGCGCTGCAGCTTCGGCGCGCTGTTCTCACTCCCCTGGCTCTTCCAGATGGGCTGGCAAGAGGTGC
>CAZZLX010000410.1:0-4235 GCA_964655235.1 uncultured Rhizobium sp. | reverse complement strand
CGAAACTCGTTACGGCTGCTTCCTTCCGGACCTGACCGGGTTGGCGAGGAGCCCGTCCACCACCAACCTCTCAACGTCTTTATATCAGGGCTGGACGGGGGCGGGGCAAGGGGCGCACCGCCAAGTTATGCACAGGCTGGATTGACCGCCCGCAATGGCCATGCGATGGCCGTTCCATGCCTGCCGACACCCTCGCCCAGGATCTCGACGCCGCCTACGCGGCGCGTGACTGGCGAAGGATGGCCGCGACCGCCTTGTCCGGGCTGGTTCACGAGCCCGGGCGGCCGGAAGCCTGGATGATGCTGTCGGTCGCGGCGGCCCAGACCGGAGACACCAGCCAGGCACGGACCGGGTTCGCCAGAACCGCTGCGATCCTGCCTCAATGGCCCGACGCCTGGGCCAATCTTGGCCGAACCGAGACGGCTGCGAGGTCGGCCCGGGCGTTCCGGCGGGCCCTGGCGCTCGCCCCGCAGACGGTGGAACTGCTGAGTCCGCTCGGGCTCGCCCTGCTCGGCCTCGGCGACGGCAACGGCGCCGCACGCCTGCTGCGCCGGGCCCACGGGTTCGACCGGGACGCGTGCGAGATCTGCGTCAATCTTGGGCTCGCCCTGGCGAGCCTGGAAGACGACGACTCCGCCGGCTGGTTCGCAGCCGCGGTCGTGCTCGCCCCGCAGGAATTCGCGGCCCACCTCAATCTCGGCCTGCAGCTGCTCGCCGTCGGCGATGTCGCCGCGTCCCGCGAAGCAGCGCGGCGCGCCCTGGCCCTGCAGCCGGCGTCGGTCGACGCCATTCGCCTCGACGCTGCGCTGCTGCGTGCGAGCGCCCGGCCGGGCGACGCCGCGCGGCTCCTGGAATCGATCGCCTCCACCGCGCCGGACGGCGCGGCGGTCGCCGTCCAGCTCGCCGTCGCCCGCCTCGATCAGCGACGCCTCGAGGCCGCCTACGAAGCGCTGGCCGGCGCCTATCGCCGCGATCCGTTGCGGCTCACCTCAATTCGCGAAGTGCTCTCGGCATCGCCCACCGGAGAGCTTTGGTTCCGGGTCGAGAAGCTGCAGCAGCGGCTCGGCCTCTAGGACGGCTTCCTGAAATTCTTGCGATAGAGGTGCTGGCGGACCTTCGGCGTCTTGCGGCGAAGATTGCGCATGCCTTCCTGATGCCGTGCGAGCACCACCTCGTCGAAGGACTCGATCGCCATCTCCTCGGGCTCGCGACGGACGGGTATGCATTGCGCGACCGGCGTGCCGCGCGGAATGACGCCCCGGAAGCCGGGATCGGTCCAGAGCGCCGGGAAGTGGATCGGCATGTCCTTGAACCGGTCCGTGGCGACGAACCCCGACAGCGTATGGAAGGGTGCGGCCGGGCGATTGACCGGGTGGGTTACGAATGTCCACCAGCCCTGATCGGTCTCGATCGACCAGGGGTTCAGGAACTTCACGATCGGGCTGCCGAGATCCGCCATGGGCGTTCCCGTCACCTGCGCCAGGGGGTGCCAGCCGAGAGGGCTCCGGGGCTCGTTGGTCGGCAGCCTCGACAGGACTTCGTCGTCCCAGCGGATGCGTCCATCCTCGACGTGAAGGTCGGCCGCGAGCGGCATCAGGTAGCCGACGGTCATGGCGTCGACGAACGGCAGGCACTGGCGCGCGGTCTGCACCACCGACCCCGTCTCGTCCGAGAACGCCGTCTGCGGCATCGTCTTCATCCAGTCGGGCAGACCGGCCTGGGCCCGGATCGGTCTCGGCAGCAGATCGATGACCGAGGGGTGGCAGCGGAAGACGATCCTCATGGACCGGCGACCCGGAAGACCGAGTCGACCGCGGAGGTCGCGTTGCGGCCGAAGAAGTCGGTGTAGCGCGTGTCGACGCCGTAGCGACCCGGGCGCCGATCCGCCAAGGCGCCGATCGGACCGGTCTTGTCGGCGCTGTCCTCGACCACGAGGTAGTCGCCAGGCAGCAGGCGCGCATCGAAGAATGCAAGCACCGCATCGACCGCCACATGGGCATCCTCGATCACGAGCCAGGGACACGGCAGCGACGCCAGCAGACGATCGTCGAGCACGGCACCGAGATCGCGGGCATCGCCGCGAAGATAGCGGACGCCGTTCCGGACGAGATCCGGCGGACGGATATCGACCGAAACGACCGGCATGGTCAGTGCCGCCGCCTCCGCCGCATGCGCGAGGAAATCGGCGCTGGCGCCATTGCCCGAACCGATCTCGATGAGCGCGCCGGGGCGCATCTCCTGGATCAGCATCGGGTACATCGCGAAGTCGAAGACCGTCTTGAACAGCGGCCGCCCGTTCCAGGCGAGGCAGCGCTCGACGCCCTGGCTGGCACGCATCACGTGATCCGGCACCTCGCTGTGCCGCACGTTGCCGAGGTCGTGTCCTTCGCCGCGCCGCTCCCGGTAGCTTCTAAACCGCCCGTGCGCCAGCCCGTCGAGGCGCGCAGCGAGCCGGCGCCACTCCGCCGCGATCTCGGCGGCGGCCGGCCCTGACGACGACGCCAGCACGGCATCCCAGTCGCGATCGGGACCGAGCGCGATCAGCTGGCCGAGGACATGCCGATGCGTGTTGTCGGCAAAGGTCGGAACGCCGCCCTGCTCTCCCTCGATCCGGGATTCGAGCGATCGGTAGAACTCGATGGCGAGATGCTGGGCCGAAGGCGTGCCGGTCATCGCGGCACAAAGACTACTCCGTAATGCAGCTCATCCGCACCAGGCAGTTGGAATCAAGAACGGCTTCAATCGGGCTCGGCGAGGTCTCTGCCCGACCGCGGCGCCAACATTTCCGCCTGAGACTGCAATTTGGCGAGGAGACCGTCGAAGGCCTGGCGCTCCTTCGGGTCCAGGACCTCCAGCAAAGCCGCTTCCCGCTCCAGGGCGAGCGGGACGATCTCGCGGTAGATCCGTCGGCCAGCCGACGTGAGCGTCAGGTGCTGGCGGCGGCGGTCGGCTTCGTCCTCGTCGGCGACGATGCGTCCGGACGAGGCAAGGCGCGAGACCGCACGGCTGACCCGCACCTTGTCCATCGCGATCAGGCCAACGATCTGGCTGGCGGTCAGCCGCCCGTGACGGCCGAGTTGGGCCATCACCCGCCATTCCGGGATCGATAGGTCGAAGCGATCGGCATAGATGCGCGCGATCGCCCGGCTGACGGTGTTGGAAAGCACGGAGAGGCGATAGGGAACGAAGCGCTCGAGGATGAGGCTTCCGGACTCCTCGGGTGTTTTCCCTGCGGGGCTTGGCATTAGTTTCATTTGAAACTAATATTCCAGGCAACTGACCACTCCGTCAAGGAGCGACCTGATGACTCAGAACCCGATGGGTACCGACGGCTTCGAGTTCGTCGAGTACACGGCAGCCGACACCCAGGCGCTCGGCCGGCTGTTCGTCTCGATGGGCTTCACCGCCGTCGCCCGCCACCGCTCCAAGGACGTGACGCTCTATCGCCAGGGCGACGTCAACTTCATCGTCAACGCCGAGCCCGACAGCTTCGCCCAGTCCTTCGCCCGTATTCACGGTCCTTCCGTCTGTGCCATGGCGTTCCGCGTGCAGGACGCGGCCAAGGCCTACACACGCGCACTGTCGCTGGGTGCCAAGCCGGTCGAGAGCCGGGTCGGACCGATGGAGCTCAACATCCCCGCGATCCGCGGCATCGGGGGGAGCGTCATCTACCTGGTCGACCGCTATGGCGACCGCTCGATCTACGACGTCGACTTCAAGCCGATCCCGGGTGCAGATCAGGCGGCCAGGGGCGTCGGCCTCGTCCAGATCGACCACCTCACCCACAACGTCCATCGCGGCCGCATGGACGAGTGGGCGCGCTTCTACGAGCGTCTCTTCAATTTCCGCGAGATCCGCTACTTCGACATCGAGGGCAAGCTCACGGGACTCAAAAGCAAAGCGATGACCAGCCCGTGCGGCAAGATCCGCATCCCGATCAACGAGTCGTCCGACGACAAGTCGCAGATCGAGGAATACCTGCAGGCCTACAACGGCGAGGGCATCCAGCACATCGCGCTCGCGTGCGAGAACATCTACGACGCGGTCGAGCGCCTCAAGCAGCGCGGCGTCGTATTCCTCCAGGACGTGCCCGACACCTACTACGAGATGCTGGAGAAGCGCCTGCCCGGCCACGGCGAGGACGTCGCCCGGCTCAAGCGCGAGAAGATCCTGATCGACGGCGCGCCGACCGAGGACGGCGGCATCCTGCTGCAGATATTCACCAAGACCGTGAT
>CAZZLX010000409.1:0-4237 GCA_964655235.1 uncultured Rhizobium sp. | reverse complement strand
GATCAGGCCGTTCGAGACCGGGAACACGCCTTTGAGCCAGCGTCCGACGACCTGATAGACAGGCTCCCGATGCGCTCGGTCGATGAGGTAGATCGTCACCTTGCAGACGTGCTCGAGCTTGCTGCCGGCTTCCTCGAGCAGGATCTTGGCGCAGCGCATCGCATTCTCGGCCTGCGCTGCGGGGTCGCCGATGCCATGGATCTTGCCGTCGAAATCGATCGCGGTCTGGCCGCGCAGGAAAATGTGCCGGCCGGCGCGCACGGCCATCGAGAGGTCGTTGTCGAGCCTGGGAGACGTTTCCTTAGTATTGAACTTGCGGATCCTGACATGCGCCATGCGCGGCCCCGCTATTCGGCGAGGTGACAGGCGGCCCGGCGGCCCGGCCCCATCGGCCGGAGATCGGGGGCTTCCACGCGACACCGATCGACCGCCTTCGTACAGCGCGGATGGAAGTGGCAGCCGGTTGGCGGCGCCAGCGGCGACGGCAGCTCGCCCGCGATCGGGCGGAAGGCGCGGCGGCCTTCGCGATGGCGGTTGAGGCGCGGGATGCTGGTCAGCAGCGCCTGGGTGTAGGGATGCTTCGGCGCCGCATAGATCTCGGCCGCCGGCCCGATCTCGACGATGCGCCCCAGATACATGATCGCGACGCGGTCGCTGAGGTGCCGCACGACGCCGAGGTCGTGGCTGATGAAGATCGCGGTCAGGTTCAACGCCCGACGGAGATCGAGGAACAGGTTCAGCACCTGTGCCTGGATCGAGACGTCGAGCGAGGCGACCGGCTCGTCGCAGATCAGGAGATCCGGCTTCATCGCCAGGGCACGCGCGATCGCGATACGCTGGCGCTGGCCGCCCGAGAACTGGTGCGGGAAGCGGGACGCATAGGACGGATCGAGTCCGACACGGGCAAGCTGCTCGGCGACGTAGGCGCGCGATCCGGCACGATCGACCAGCCCATGCGCGAGCGGGCCTTCGGCGATCGCATCGCCGATCCGCCGGCGCGGATTGAGCGAGGCGAACGGATCCTGGAACACGGTCTGGACGCGGGTCGTCAGCTTCTCGTGCCGGCCAGCCTCCGACATCACCGGCTGGCCGTCGAGGCGCGCGGTGCCCGAGGTCGGCGGCAGGATACCGGCGGCGATGCGCCCGAGGGTGGACTTGCCGCAGCCGGACTCGCCGACGAGCCCCAGGGTCTCGCCGCGCATCACCGACAGCGAGACGTTCTCGACCGCGCGCACCTCGCGCGTGTCGATTGCCGCCCCGAGCTTGGCCGCGATGCGGTCGCCGAGCGAGATCTTGCGCCGGAAGCGCTTCGAGACGCCGTCGAGTTCGAGGAGCCCGGTGTTCATGCTGCCTCGAGCGGGTGTACGCAGCGCACCGAGCGGCCGGCGCCGAGATCGATGATCTCGGGCATGGTCTCGCAAGCCCGATCGGCGCGGCTGCAGCGGGCACGGAAGGCGCAGCCCGGCGGCAGGTCGATCAGGGCCGGGATGCTGCCGGGGATCTGTGCCAGCTTCTCGCCGGGCTTCGCTTCGCCCGGCACGGAGTCCAGCAGGCCGCGCGTATAAGGGTGCCGCGGTTCGGCAAGCACCTCCTCGGCGGGACCGGCCTCGACGATGCGGCCGGCATACATGACGGCGATGTCGTGGGCGAGGCTCGAGACCACCGCCAGGTCATGCGTGATCCAGACCAGCGCCACGCCGGTCTCCTCGCAGAGCCGCTGCATCTCCTGCAGGATCTGGCCCTGGATCGAGACGTCGAGCGCGGTCGTCGGCTCGTCGGCGACGATCACCGACGGCGAATGCAGGAGGGCGATCGCGATCGCCACGCGCTGGCGCATGCCGCCGGAGAGCTGATGCGGGTAGGCCGCAAGGCATTGCTCGGGCGCCGGAAGGCCGACGGTGCCGAGGGCGGCCAGCGAGCGCTGGCGGATCGCGTCCGCGGACAGCGTCTCATGCGCCCGCAGCGCCATCGACATCTGGGTCCCGACCTTGAGCACCGGGTTCAGCGTCATCATCGGGTCCTGGAAGATCATCGCGATCTTCCGCCCGCGGACCCGGCGCGCGGCGTCGCGCTCGAGCCCGACCAGTTCCTGGCCGTCGAGCCTGACCGAGCCCTCGACGATGCGGCCGGGAAGATCGACCAGGCCCAGGATCGAAAGTCCGGTGACGCTCTTGCCGGAGCCGGACTCGCCGACCAGGCCCAGCACGCGTCCGCGCTGGATCGAGAGATCGACGCCGTCGACCGCTTTCACCACGCCGCTACGGGTGAAGAAGTGGGTCTTCAAGCCCCGGACTTCCAGCGCCGCGGTCATCGCTGGAGCCTCGGATTGAGCTGGTCGCGGATCTGGTCGCCGACGAGGTTGATCGCGAGGATCAGCACGATCAACGCGATGCCGGGATAGATCGAGATCCAGTAGCGACCTGACAGCATGTACTGGAATCCGTTGGAGATCAGCATGCCGAGCGAGGGGTGGGTCACCGGGAGCCCCATGCCGAGGAACGAAAGCGTCGCCTCGAGCGCGATCGCGTTGGCGATCTGCACGGTGGCGACGACGATCAGCGGCGGCATGCAGTTGGGCAGGATGTGCCGGAATATGACGACGCGCGAGGAAAGCGGAGTCGAGAGCGCGGCTTCGATGTACTCCTTCGAGCGTTCTGCGATGGCGGCGCCATGCGCGGTGCGGGCGAAGTAGGCGTATTGAGAAGCGACCAGCGCCGCGGTCAGCTGCCATTTCCCCTGGCCCAGGATCGCCGAGATCACCAGCGCCAGCAGGATCGCGGGGAACGACAGCTGCAGGTCGATGAAGCGCATGATCAGCGCCTCGATGCGGCCCCCGGTGAAGGCGGCGACGGCGCCGAGCGTGCCGCCGACCACGAAGGCGACCGCGCCGGCCGTGAGCCCGATCTGGAGCGAGATGCGGAGCCCGTAGAGGATCGCCGACCACACGTCGCGCCCCTGGGCGTCGGTGCCGAGCAGGTGGACGTAGCCGCCGCTGCCGACATGCCCAGGCGGCCGCCGCGCGTCGCCCAGGACTAGCTTGCCGATGTCGTAAGGGTCTTGCGGCGTGAACAGCGGGGCGAAGACGGCGGCGCCGATCACGAGGATCACGACGCCGAGTGCCGCCAGCGCCAGGCGATTCTCGGCGAACTCGCGGCAGAAGCGGATGAAGGGCGAGGCGTCGCGGCTCATCAGGTGCGCCCCGAACGCACGCGCGGGTCGAGCGCCGCGTAGGCGACGTCGACCGCGAAGTTGATCATGATGAACAGGAAGGCGACCAGCATCAGGTAGGCGACCATCACCGGACGGTCGAGCGACTGGATCGAGTCGATGATCAGCTTGCCGAGGCCGGGCCAGGAGAAGATCGTTTCGGTGACCACCGCGAAGGCGAGCGTCGCCGCGAGCTCGAGGCCGAAGATGGTGACGAGCGGGATCGAGATGTTCTTCAGCACATGCCCGAAGATCACCTTGCCGTCGGACAGGCCCTGGGCGCGGGCGAAGCGGACGTAGTCGGACAGCATCGCCTCGCGCATGCCGGCGCGCGCCATCCGGATCATCAGTGCCATCCGGAACAGCGAGAGCGTGAGCGCCGGCAGCAGCAGGTGAGTCCAGCCGCTGGCGGTGAACACGCTCCACTGGATGCCCATGACCTCGACCGTGTCGCCGCGCCCGCCGGCCGGAAGCCACCGGAGCTCGACGGCGAAAAGCATGATCAGCAGCAGGCCGACCCAGAACGTCGGCACCGAGAAGCCGATGACCGACACGCCCATGATCGCGCGCGAGCCGGCCGCGTTCGGTCGGTAGCCGGCATACATGCCGAGCGGCACGCCGATCACGGTCGCGCCGATGACGGCGGCCAGCGTCAGTTCCAGCGTCGCCGGCAGCCGCGACAGGATCAGGTCGAGGACCGGCATGTTGAAGACGAAGGACCGGCCGAAGTCGCCGTGGATCAGCGTGTTGACGAAGCTCAGGTACTGGCGCCACAGCGGCTGGTCGAAGCCGTAGCGGCGGATCGTGTCGAGACGGATGTCCTGGGTTGCGTCGGGGGCGATCAGCACGTCGATCGGATTGCCGATCGCGAAGACGCCGCAGAACACCAGCACCGAGATGACCGCCATCACCACGGCGGCCTGCAGCAGGCGCTGGATCAGGAATCCGAGCATTTCAGGAAATCCGCCGCCGGCCCGGCGCTCAGTTCCAGTTCCGGTCGATCACGTCGCGCGTCTCCTCGACCGCGACC
>CAZZLX010000408.1:0-4241 GCA_964655235.1 uncultured Rhizobium sp. | reverse complement strand
TGCGCCGGCGTCGGATGTTCGAAGGTCAGCACCTGGCCGCCATCCAGCGTCGCCTCGATCTTCGGGTACTTGGCGTCTGCCGGGCCGATCAGGCGCAGCGACACCGGATGCGGGCCGATCACCGTGTCGAAGCGGTCGGGCGATGTCTGCTCGAGCCAGAACTTGTAGTCGACCACCTCGGCGACCAGGCGCGAGCCCTCCGCGTTGAGGACCATGGTGTAGCCCTCGTCGCGGTCGAAATAGCGGCCGGCGAAGCGCTCGAGCGCCAGCGCGTCGGCGCGCGGCGCCGGCTTCTCGATCCCGAGCCAGATGTCGGCGATCTGGCGGGTGAGGAAGGTCGAGCGCGTGTCGTCGCGGTTGGTGAACAGCAGGATGCCGAGATCGTCGTCGATGAAGTGGACGAGCTCATGCGTGTAGCCCGGCCAGCCGCCGCCGTGCATGTAGAGGCGCCGGCCGCGGTACTCGGGCGTGCGCAATCCCAGCGCGTAGGTGATGCTGTGGCCGTTGACCATGCGGCCCCTGGTCGAGAGCTTCTCCATCAGGCCGGGCAGCGGCAGCCGGTTCTGGCGATAGTTCGCCTGCCAGATCAGCATGTCGTCGACGGTGGAAAGGATGCCGCCGTCGCCCGAGAGCTCGACCAGCGCCAGGTTCCGGTGCCAGTTGCCGCTGGCGCTCTTGCTGTAGGGGCGGGCGATGTTCGGGATCAGCTGGGCGTTGTCGTCGCAGAGCCGGGTCGAGTTCATGCCGAGCGGCCTGAAGATCCGCTTCGACAGGAAGGCCCGATAGTCCTCGCCCGAGACGCGCTCGGTGATGACCGCGGCCAGCATGAAGTTGGAGTTCGAGTAGCGGTACCGGGTGGCCGGCGCGAAATCGAGCGTCTTCTGCCGCGTCACCAAGTCGAACAGGTCGTCGCGCGAGATCGCCTGCTCGAAGCCGATGCCCGACAATAGCAGCAGCGTAAGCTCGTCGCGGAGCCCGCTGGTGTTGTTGAGCAGGTGGCGGATGGTCAGCTTTTGCTCGAAGCGGGGCAGCTCAGGCAGGTACTTCTGGACCTCGTCCTCGAGGCTGAGCTTGCCGTCGGCCTCGAGCATCAGGAGTGCCGTGCACGCGAACTGCTTTGTGATCGAGCAGATGTAGAAGGCGGACGACGACGACAGCGGCACATTGTGCTCGAGGTCGGCCAGGCCGTACGACTTCTTCAGCACCACCTCGCCCTTGGAGACGACGGCGAGCGAGGCACCGGGCTGCTTGTCGCGCGCCCAGTCGGCGAACAGCGCGTCGATGCGATTGAGACGGTCGTCAGCCATTGGGGCGTCCTCCGACGAAGCGGTCGAGGAAGCCCGCGACCGCGCCATGCACCGTGATCCGGTTGTGAAGCTTGACGAAGCCGTGGCCCTCATCGGGGAAGGTCACGTATTCGCAGGGAACGTTGCGCGCGCGCACCGCCTTGACGATCTGCTCGCTCTCCGACGGCGGCACGCGCGGATCGGTCAGGCCCTGGGCCACCAGCAGCGGGCACTTGATCTCACCGACCTTGGTCAAGGGCGAGGTCTCGATAAGGAAGTCGCGGTCGAGTTCGGGGTCGCCGTATTCCTTGGCCCGCTGCTTGCGGCGCCAGGGGCCGGTGTTGGCGAGCATCGTGAGCCAGTTGGCGATGCCGTAGAAGTCGATCCCGGCGGCCCAGAGGTCTGGATAGAGGGTGATGGCGGCGAGGACCATGTAGCCACCATAGGACTGTCCCATGACGGCTATGCGATGGCCGTCGATGTCCGGATGCTTGCGGAGCCAGGCATTCGCATGCGCCAGGTCGTTGACCGACCCCGGCCGCAAGCGCACGTCGTCGAGGGCCAGGTACTTGCGGCCGTAGCCCGACGAGCCGCGGACGTTGGTCGCCAGGATCGCGTAGCCGCGGGCGATCAGGAACTGCACCTCGGTGCGGAAGTTCGGCAGCCACTGGGACTCGGGGCCGCCATGGACGATCATCACCGTCGGATAGCCGGAGGCCGGCTTCGGCGTCTTCGGCTTGTAGAGGAAGGCCGGGATCTTGCGGCCGTCGAAGGTCGGGTAGTGGATCAGCTCAGGCTCGACGAAGTCGGTGACCTTGAGGCCCTTGGTGTCGGATGTGGTCAGGCGCGTCACCGCTCCGGTCGCGGCGTCGGCGCGATAGAGGTCCGGCGCGCGGCAGGCGCCGTTGAGCGTGAAGACGATCGCCGTGCTGTCGGGCGTCCAGACGATCTCCGGGACGATTCCGGGACCCGGCAGTTCGACCTTCAGGTCCTTGCCACTCGCCATGTCGCGGATCGCCAGGTTGCCGTAGCCCTCTATGTTGGTGACATGGGCGACGCGGGCATTGTCGCGCGAGGGCCGGACGACTTCGACGTCCCAGTCCGGTGCATGCAGCCAGTCGACCTTGCGGGTGGCGAGGTCGAGCCGTGCGAAGCCGAGGAAATCGCGATCGATGTCGGTCGCGAGGAAGATCGACTTGCCGTCCTTGGCGAAGCGTACCGACTGGTGCCGGCTTTCAGCCTTGGGCTGCAGCAGCTTCTCCATCTTCCCGGTCGCGATCTCGAGCAGGTGCAGGTCGATGTCGAGCGATCCGCGCATCTCGATCACGGCGAGATGCTTTCCGTCCGGCGACCAGGCGACCGGCGCGAAGTGGCCGTCGCCCTGGAAAACGCGCATCTCCTCGCCAGTCGCGACGTCCATTACGTAGACGTCGAAGAAGGCCTGGTCGCGGATGTTGGCGCCGAAGGCGATGCGTTTGGCATCCGGCGACCAGCCGCCCCAGATATGGATGACCTTCGGCCGTTGGGTCAGCGGCTTCTCCGCGCCGGTGCCGTCGGCCAGCAGATAGAACTGGATGCGCTCGTCGCCGCCGGCATCCATGCCGTAGATCAGCGCGTTGCCGATCGGCGCGAAATCGACGAAGGACACCTTGTCGGCGTGACGCGTCACCTGCTCCGGCGCTCCGGAGGGAAGGTCGAGCGCCCACACCTGGCCGAAGCCGGTGTGGTCGGAGATGAACGCGAGCCGCTTTCCGTCGCTGCGGACGCTCGGATAGGTGGCGGAGCGCACGCCGAGATAGGTCGCGATATCGGCAGCCGGCATTACAAGGTCCTTGGGCGGAAGAAGCGGCGGGAGGGACGGAAAGCGTAGCGGCTTTGCCTCAAGGGGCAAGCGCGGCGTCGATCAGGGCCCCGGCGGCGCGGCGTCCGTCGGCAGCGGCGCGCGTATCGCCGGCGACCTGCGCCAATACGGTTGCGCCCTCCATGAGCATGTGGATCTGCCCGGCGAGCGCCGACGGATCCTTGGCGCCGGCCTCGCCGGCGACGCGCTCGAGGATGCGACGCACCTCGCGCTTGTGCGCGCCCGCCGCCCGATGCACCGGATCCTCCGCCGGCGCGTGCTCGGCCGCGGCGTTGATGAAAAGGCATCCGTGGAAGTCGCGGCTCTTGAACCACGCTTCCAGGATGTCGAAGACGGCGAGCACGCGGTCGCGTCCGGTCTTGCCGCGGCGATCGATCTCCGACTCGAACCAGGCGCGGAAGAGCCGATCGCGTTCGGCGAGGCAGGCCAGGATCAGCGCGTCCTTTGAGCCGAAATGTTTGTATAGAGTCATCTTCGCGATGCCGGCTTCCGCCAGCAGCTTGTCGATGCCCGTCGCGTGGAAGCCGTGGCGGTAAAACAGGCGCAGCGCCGTCTCGATAAGCTGTGTGCGCCGCTGCGACTCCGCCATCCGCCCGACTCCTGACATCTCACACAAGATAGAGTAGCGCCGGCCCTCGGCGCGGGAAAAGCCTGCTACGTCAGCGGTCGTTCCGTCACGGAAATAACGCTGGACGGGTCACACCTCGGGCTTCATGATCCGGCCCGATCCATTGCTGCCGGTCTTTGACCATGGTGGCCCTAGACGATAGTGATGGAAGCCAGTGGTGTGCGCCGTTCCGTTCGATGGTTCCGATAGCCGCGACATTCGTTCCAATGACGTGTCATTGCCAATGTCGCCGCACCTGATCCTGACAATTCGATCGACCGCTTCCTGCCGGTTCGCCGCGCCCGTCCAACGGCGTCGCGTATCGTCTCGCCACGGCATGAGCCTGCCTTTGCGAAAGCAAGGCGATCGATCCTGAGGATTGGAAAAATGTCGACCAAGCTGTTTGTCGGAAACCTCCCCTACACCATGACTTCCGAAGACCTCAAAGAGACCTTCGGGCCGTTCGGTCCGGTCGTCTCGGCGAAGG
>CAZZLX010000407.1:0-4243 GCA_964655235.1 uncultured Rhizobium sp. | reverse complement strand
GCGATCCTTCCTCACGTGGATCTCGAGCTTCTCGCCGGGCGCCACGGGCTTCCGGAACTTCGCGTTCTCGACGCTCATGAAGTAGACGAGCTTGCCTTCGGAAGCGGCCCCCAGCGTCGAGACCACCAGCACCGCCGCGGTCTGCGCCATCGCCTCGATGATCAGCACCCCCGGCATCACCGGCATGCGCGGGAAATGGCCCTGGAAGAACGGCTCGTTGATCGAGACCATCTTGACGCCGATCGCGCTGACGTTCGGCACGATGTCGATCACCTTGTCGATCATCAGCATCGGATAGCGATGCGGGATCATCCGCATGATGCCGTTGATGTCGATCTCGGCGACGGTTGGGCCGGTCTGGCCGTCCTGAGCGATCTTTCCGTCGTTCATCGCCTACTTGCCCTTCCTCCCCAAGCGCTTCAGCTGCGCCGAGAGCCGAGCGTACTCGGCCATCGGCATCGCCGGGAGCCCCATGACCCGGCTGTCGGCCGGAAGATCCTTGGTGATCCCGCTCTGCGGGCCGACGACCGCGCGATCGCCGATCGCCAAGTGTCCGGAGATCCCGGCTTGCCCTGCCAGGACGACGAAGTTGCCGAGGCGGGTGGAACCGGAGATGCCGACCTGAGCGACCAGGATGCAGCCGTCGCCGACCACGACGTTGTGCCCGATCTGCACCAGATTATCAATCATGGTGCCCCGGCCGATCACCGTGTCGGGGCCCGATCCGCGGTCGATCGTGGTATTGGCGCCGACCTCGACGTCGTCGCCGATCCGCACCCGACCGAGCTGGGGCACCTTGACCACGCCCTCGGACGAGACCTCGAAGCCGAAACCGGGCTGACCGATGCGGGCGCCGGGATAGATCACCACCCGCTTTCCGATCAGCGCGTGGCTGACCGAGGCGTTCGCCCCGATGACCGTATCGTCGCCCAGCACGACACCGTCGCCGATCACCGCGTTGGCGCCGATCCGGCAGCGCGCCCCGATCTCCGCCCGCGCGCCGATGACGGCACCCGCTTCTATCTGGACGTCATCGCCGAGGATCGCCGAAGGATCGATCGCAGCTCCCGGCTGGCGCACGGCCTTCGCCACTGGGTCCGGATAGAACAGGCGGCACGCCTTGGCGAAAGCAAGCCTCGGCTTCCGCGCCACGAGGATCGCCATGCCCTCAGGCGCCTGGCCCACCATCTCGGCCTCGACGAGGCACGCGCCGGCCCGGCTCGCGGTGAAGGCCTGGACGTAGCGCTTGTTGTCGAGAAAGCTCAGATGCCCGGGCCCGGCCTCGCCGAGGGGGCTCACGTCCTTCACCGAGCGCCCGGCGTCGGAACCGGGGCCGACTTCCGCTCCGACCCGCGCCGCTATCTCGCCAAGGGTGAATGGGCCGGCGAGGCGGAAGAAGCGCGGATCGGCCATTCGTCTGCCGTTACGGCTTGATCTGCGGCATCACCAGCTTGACCGACGAGATCTTCTTGTCGAGGCGCGACAGGGCCTCGCCGGTGAGGTCGTACTTCTTCTCGACGATGACGATCGCGGCCTTCGAGATCACCATGTTCGCCTTGGTCTCCTTGGCGAGCTCGTCGACGATGGTGATCAGCTGCTCGCGCACCTTCGATAGGTTCTCCTCGAACGCCTGGTCGAGCTGGCGCTTCTTGCCGCTGACCTCCCGCTGCACGTCGGCGACGCGGGTCTCGAAGTCGCGGCGGCGCTGCTGGAAGGCCTCGGGCGCGAGCACGGCACGCTGCTGACCGAGTTCCTGCTCGGCGGCGCGCAGATCGCGTTCCTTCTTGTTGATGTCTTCCTGGTAGCTGCTGCGGGTCCGTTCGAGCTGCTGCTGGATCGACTTTGCGGCCGCGGAATTGCGGAGCACCTCCTGGAAATCGATCACGATAATCAACGGCGCGGCCAGCGGCTCGACCGGACCGCGCGGCGCGGGCGCCGGCTGCTGCGCGGCGGGAGCCGCGGGCTGCGACCGCTGCGCCTGGGCGATCGCCGGGGACGTGGCCGCGATCAGCCCGAGGACGGCGAACGCAAGAATGGATCGTGTCATGGTCAGAACCTCGTACCGAAGCTGAAACGGAAGATTTCGGTCTTATCGAACGGCTCCTTGACGAAGGCGCGCGCCAGATCGACGCGGATCGGTCCGACAGGCGAGCTGATCGAGAATCCGATGCCGGCCGAGGCGCGGATCGAGTTCTCGTCGCGAATCTCGGGTCCCGTGACGTCGATATCCCAGAGACTCCCGGCCTCGACGAACAGACGGCCCAGGACCGGAATGTCCTTCGGCAGGCCGATCGGGAAGCTCATCTCTGACGTGACCGTGTAGTACTTGTTGCCACCGAGCGCGTCACCCGTCGTGACGTCGCGAGGGCCGATGCCAGAGGAGCGGAACCCACGCAGGGACTGGCCGCCGATGAAATAGCGGTCCTGAATGGCGATATCCTCGCCGAGTCCGTAGAGCATGCCGGCCTGACCGAGGAGGCTGAACACGTAGTCGGCCGCTATCGGATAGAACCAGCCTCCGCCGATGCCCGGGCGAACGAAGCGCCCGTCGCCGCCGAAGCCGGCGACATCCGTCGAAAACCTGAGGAAATAGCCGTCCGTCGGATCGGATTTGTTGTCGCGACGATCGTACATCAAGTCCTGACCGATCAGCGAGGTCACGCGCTGTCCGGCAGATTCCCTGATGAAGCGGGACGCCGTGCTTTTGACATTTTCGATCTCGATATCGCTCAAGGAGTAGCGCAGCGTCTGCCTGAGCGCTTCGCTGAGCTGATAGCCGAAGCGCAGGGCGAAACCGGTCCGCTTATCGTCGTAGGAGCTCGTCTCCTGGTTGTTCCGCGTGATGTGGAACAGGTCGATGCCCGCGCTCACGTCGCGGTCGAGGAAGTAGGGCTCGGTGAAGCTGAAATCGACCTCGCGACGCTTGCCCGACAGGATGCCGGCAATGCGGACCTCCTGGCCACGTCCGAGGAGATTCCTTTCCCGAAGCTCGACCTGACCCAATACCGAGTCCTGCGTCGAATAGCCGGCACCGAACGAGATTTCACCGGTCGACTTCTCCTCGACTTCGACCTTGATCACGGTCTTGTCGGGCGAGCTACCGGGAACGTTGGTGACCTCGGCCTTCTTGAAGAAGCCGAGGCCCTGGACGCGCTGGCGGGAGCGCTGAAGCTTGGCGGCGTTGAAGGCATCGCCTTCGGCCAGACGGAACTCGCGACGGACGACCTTGTCCAGCGTGCGCACGTTGCCAGTTATGTCGATGCGCTCGACATAGACCTTCGGGCCTTCCTTGATCTCGAAGACGAGGTTGACGAGCTTCTCGTCGCGCTTGCGATCGACCTGGGGCTGGATATCGACGAACGCATAGCCCAGGTTGCCGAGGCGGATCGTCATCTGCTGGATGGCTTCGTCGACCTTCTCGGCCGAGTACCAGTCGCCGGAGTCGAACTTGACGTCGGAGCGGAGCAGCTTCGGGTCGAGGTTCTTGAGCTCCGCCTTGATGTCGATGTTGCCGAACTTGTACCGCTCGCCCTCGTCGACGGTGAAGGTGATGAAGAAGCCGGTCCGCTCGGGTACCAGCTCGGCGACCGCCGAGACCACGCGGAAATCGGCATAGCCGGCGTTCAGATAATGGCGACGCAGCAGCTCGCGGTCGAACGACACGCGATCGGGATCGTAGTTGTCGTCGGAGGAAAGGATCCGATACCAGGCCGACTCCTTGGTCTGGATCACGCCGCGCAGCGCCGAGTCGCCGTAGCGCTTGTTGCCTACGAAGCTGATGCGGCGCACACCGGTCAGCTCGCCCTCGTCGATCTCGAAGACGAGGTCGACGCGGTTCTGCGGCAGCTGGATGATCTTCGGCTCGACGGTCGCGGCGAAGCGGCCCTTGCGGCGGTAGAGGTCGAGGATGCGCTTGACGTCGTTCTGGACCTTGGTGCGCGTATAGACGACACGCGGACGGAGCGTCACCTCGGGCGTCAGCGTCTCGGTGTCGATCCGCTTGTTACCCTCGAAGGCGATCCGGTTGATGATCGGGTTCTCGACCACGTTGACGACCAGCGCCCGCCCTTCGCGCTGGAACGACACGTCGGCGAACAGCCCGGTCGCGAACAGCGTCTTCAGCGACCGGTCGAGACGATCGGGATCGAACGGATCGCCGGCTCGCACCGAGAGGTACGACCGCACGGTCTCCGGGTCGATGCGCTGGACGCCGTTGACGCGGATCTCGCCGATCGATTCCTGG
>CAZZLX010000406.1:0-4263 GCA_964655235.1 uncultured Rhizobium sp. | reverse complement strand
GGTGAGCGCCCGCCAGGCGCGCTCGGGATGGCCGAGATGGCCGAGCGATGAGAGCAGGCCGGCGCCGACGAGACCCAACGCGGTGGCGAAGGCGCAGATGCCGAAGCTCGCCTGCGGCGCGAGGTGCCCGACCAGCGCGCCCCAGGCGATCAGCACGAGCAGGCCATAGCCGGCGCCGGACGCGGAGGTGAAGAAGATGATCGAGAGTGCCGGGTGCATGGGATCAGCGCGACAGCATGCGGTCGAGCCAGGCGAGGAAGCCCTTGGCCTCGACCTGCTCGGAGGGTTTCAGCAGAGCCGCCGGCTGGCGCCTGGCCGTCCGCGGCGGCAGGTATTTGTTGACCGGCTTGTATCCCATCTCCGGCATCAGGTCGTAGCCGCCGCGCTCGGCGACCAGCTTCGAGACCTTGCTCTCGGGATCGCCGAGATCGCCGAAGTGGCGTGCCGAGACCGGGCAGGTCGAGACGCAGGCCGGCACGCGATCGACCTCGTCGAAGGTCTCGTTGTAGATGCGGTCGATGCACAGCGTGCACTTCTTCATCACGCCGTCGACCTCGTCGAACTCGCGGGCGCCGTAGGGACATGCCCAGGAGCAGAGCTTGCAGCCGATACAGGTGTCGGCGTTGACGAGGACGATGCCGTCCTCCGCGCGCTTGTAGGAGGCGCCGGTCGGGCAGACGGTGACGCAGTCCGGTGTCTCGCAATGCAGGCACGAGCGCGGGAAGTGCACCGTGCGGCCGCAGTCGTGATCGCCGGCTTCGAAGGAATGCACGCGGTTGAACCAGACGCCCGAAACGTCCTTGCCGTAAGGGTCAAGGTCGGTCAGCGGCGCCGAATGGCCGCCATCGTTCCATTCCTTGCAGTTCACCGCGCAGGCGTGGCATCCGACGCAGATGTCGAGGTCGATGACGAGGCCGAGCTTCTTCGTCCCGGCGGCAGGAAGATCGGTCATGCGCGTCCCTTGAAGCGGGCGCCGTGGCGGAGAACTTGCGCCGGCTCGGGCGAGTGCGGCGGACGCTTCAGCGTCGGGAAGTGAGGTTCGGACCGCTCCGGCCCCTCGGCCTTCGAGATGCGGACGCGGAGATCGTACCAGGCGGCCTGGCCCGTAACCGGATCGGCGTTGGGCGTGCCGTCCGGCAGAACGTCGCCGATCAGATGGTTGAGCAGGAAGCCGCGCACGGACTCGGGCGCGTCCGGCGCCAAGCCCCAGGCGCCCGAGCGCTTGCCGATCGCGTTCCAAGTCCAGACCGTGTCGGGGTTCACACCATCCATCAGGCGAACCTGCGCCTTCACCCTGCCGAGCCGGCTCTCGATCCACACCCAGTCGTCATCGGAGACTCCCTCGCGCTCGGCGAGGCGGCGGCCCACATAGAGCCGGTTGGCGCCGTGGATCTGGCGCAGCCAGGCGTTCTGCGAGCCCCAGGCGTGATACATCGCCATCGGCCGCTGGGTCAGCGCCGAGATCGGGAAGCCGTCGGCGTCCATGTGCTCGAACGGCGGATACCAGAACGGCAGCGGATCGAAGAAGGTCTCGACCCGCGCCCGCAGGCGGTCGGGTGGCTGCACCGCGCCATGGCCTTGCGCCGCGAGGCGGAACTTCTGCAGCGGCTCGACATAGAGCTGGATCAGGATCGGATCGGTCGATCCGACGAAGCCGACGCTCTTGGCGAAGGCGAGATATCCGGCGTTCGCGTGCTTGAAGTAGCGCTGGTCGGGCGTCAGCTCGTGATGCCAGAAGCAGCCGTTCTCGATGTAGCGATCGAGCTGATCCGGGTTCACCGCCCCGGCACCGACCCCCGTGCCGTCCGCACCGCGCCAGCCGGCGAGCGGCCCGATGCCGGGCGTGCGCTCGTGGCGCACGAGATAGTCGGCGTAGCCGCCCGGATATTTAGGCGTTCCATCCTCGTTGACCATGCCCGGCAGTCCCAATCTGGCGCCGAGGTCGAGCACGACGTCCTGGAACGGGCGCACGTCGCGATTCGGCTTCACCAGCGGCTGGCGGATCGCGTCCGCCGGGCCATCGGCATCGCTGATCGGGCGATCGAGCAGCGAGATGGCATCCCAGCGCTCGAGGTAGGTCGTGTCCGGCAGCACCAGATCGGCATAGGCCACCATTTCCGAGGCGTAGGCATCGGAGTAGATGATGCGCGGGATCATGTAGGCGCCCGTCGCATCCCTGTCGGTCAGCATGGCGAGCGTCTCGGGCACGTTCATCGCCGAGTTCCAGCTCATGTTCGCCATGTACATGAACAGGGTGTCGATCTTGTACGGATCGCCGGCCCACGCGTTGCGGATGACGAGGTGCATCAGGCCGTGGGCCGCGACCGGCGCCTCCCAGGAATAGGCCTTGTCGAGGCGGCCCGGCGTGCCGTCGGCCTCGACCAGCAGGTCCTCGGGGCCCACCGGAAAGCCGAGCGGTGGCCCCTTCATCGGCTGGCCGGGCGCGGTCGTCCCGGGCTTGCCGGCGGGACGCACGGCCGGTGGCGCCGGCTTCGGATAGGGCGGCTTGAAGCGGAAGCCGCCGGGCACATCGATGGTGCCGAGCAACGTCTGCAGCAGGTGCAGCGCGCGGCAGGTATGGAAGCCGTTGGCGTGAGCGGAAATGCCGCGCATCGCATGCATCGCGACCGGCCGGCCGATCATCTTTTCATGACGACGACCAGCCCAGTCGGTCCACGGCACGTCGAGCGTGACGGTCTCGGAGAACGCGACCTCGGCCATCTCGGCCGCGAGCCTGCGGATCGTCGCGGCTGGGACTCCGGTGATCTCCGCCGCCTTCTCCGGCGCATAGGAGGGATCGAGGTAGCGCTCGGCGATCAGCTGGAAGGCCGGCACCGCCTCGCGACCGTCGGCGAGCTTGTAGGTGCCGGCCAGCGCCGGCGCCACGTCGACCGACAGCGCGTCGCCGACTGCGTCGGTCTTCTTGTCCCAGCAGAGCGGCCGGCCCTTGTCGTCGCGCGCGAAGAGGCCGTCGCTCGCGGTTCCCGGCGCCTTGATCACCAGCCAGGGCGAGTTGGTGTAGCGGACGAGATATTCGGCATCGATCCTGTCGGCCTTGAGCAGCTCGTGGACGATCGCCAGCACAAGCATGCCGTCGGTGCCGGGGCGCACGCCGACCCACTCGTCCGCGATCGCCGAATAGCCGGTGCGCACCGGATTGACCGAGACGAACTTGGCGCCGCGCCCTTTCAACTTGCCGAGCCCGATCTTGATCGGGTTGGACGCGTGGTCCTCGGCGACACCGAACATGATGAAGTAGCGCGCATGCTCCCAGTCGGGCTCGCCGAACTCCCAGAACGATCCGCCGATCGTGTAGAGCCCGGCCGCCGCCATGTTGACCGAGCAGAAGCCGCCATGTGCGGCGTAGTTGGGCGTGCCGAAGGCCGATGCCCACCAGCCGGTCAGCGCCTGGCTCTGATCGCGGCCGGTGAAGAAGGCCAGCTTCCTCGGATCCGTCTTCCGGATGTCGGAGAGCCAGCCGGCGGCGAGGCTCAGCGCCTCGTCCCACTCGATCTCCTTGAACTCGCCCGAGCCGCGCTCGCCTGTGCGTAGCAGCGGCTTCTTCAGCCTGGCCGGCGAGTTGTGCTGCATGATCCCGGCCGAGCCCTTGGCGCAGAGCACGCCCTTGTTGACCGGGTGGTCCTTGTTGCCCTCGATCCAGCGGACGTCGCCGTCCTTCAGGTGCACCTTGATGCCGCAGCGGCAGGCGCACATGTAGCACGTGGTGGTCTTCACCTCGTCGGCCGAAGGCGCCGAGAAGTCGATACGGTCCGGGGGATTGAGAAGGCTCACGTCACCGCGTCCAGCTGCTCTTGGGTCAGGTTGCCGGGCACGATGGTGATGGGCACGCGGACCTTGCCCGCGGCCTTGCCGATCATGTGGCTGATGAGAGGGCCGGGGCCTTCCGGCCCGGTTCCGGCGCCGAGGACCAGGATCGAGATCGACGGCTCCTCGTCGAGGATCTTCAGGAGCTCGTCGCGTCGGTTCCCCTCGCGCATGTAGACGACCGGGATCTGCCCCGCGTCGGTGACGATCACGTCGGCCAGGTCCTTGATCGTCTCCTCCGCTTCCTGACGCTTCTCCTCGCGCATGATCTCGCGCACGCCCATGAAGTGCTCGAACTCGGACGGATCGATCACGTAGAGAAGTGCGACGCGTCCGCCGGTCGCCTTGGCACGGCGGCTGGCATAGCGGAGCGCCACGCGCATCTCCTCGGTCTCGTCGACGACGACGAGGAAGGTACGGTTGCCCCTGGGAACGGAC
>CAZZLX010000405.1:0-4270 GCA_964655235.1 uncultured Rhizobium sp. | reverse complement strand
GGCTGCCCGGCACCCCGGCGACGGACTGGATTCCGAGGATCTCGAGCGCTTCGTTTCCGACTACGACATCGGCCAGGTGGTCAGCTTCTCCGGCATCGCCGAAGGGGTCGAGAACTCCAACTTCCTCGTCCGCACCACCAAGGCCTCCTACATCCTGACCATCTACGAGAAGCGGGTGGCGCCTCAGGATCTCCCGTTCTTCGTCGGGCTGATGGAGCACCTCGCGGCCAACGGCCTCAACTGCCCGACGCCGATCCGTGCGCGCGACGGCGAGGCGCTGCGGCGTCTGAACGGCCGCCCGGCGGCGATCGTCTCCTTCCTCGAAGGACTGTGGCCGAGGCGGATCACCGCGGCGCATTGCGCCGGCGTCGGCGATGCGCTGGCGCTTCTCCACCAGGCGCAGCAGGGCTTCACGATGCGCCGGCAGAACGCGCTGTCGCTGACCGGCTGGCGCTCGCTGGTCGCCGCCTGCGAGGAGCGCGCCGACACGGTGAAGCCCGGTCTCGGCGCCGGGATCAAGGCCGAGCTCACCCACCTCGAAGGCGTGTGGCCCAGGGATCTGCCGGAAGGCGTGATCCATGCCGATCTCTTCCCCGACAACGTCTTCTTTCTGGGCGACAAGCTGTCGGGCCTGATCGACTTCTATTTCGCCTGCAACGACTTTCTGGTCTACGACCTGGCGATCTGCCTGAACGCCTGGTGCTTCGAGCCGGATCACTCGCTGAACGTCACCAAGGCACGCCTGCTGGTCACCAACTATCAGAGGCGCCGGGCGCTCTCGCCAGCCGAGATCAAGGCTCTGCCGGTGCTCTGCCGAGGCTCGGCGCTCCGCTTCCTGCTGACCCGGCTCTACGACTGGCTGAACCATCCGGAAGGTGCCCTTGTGCGCCCGAAGGATCCGCTCGAGTACTGGGCGAAGCTGCAGTTCCACCAGCGGGTCTTGGGACCGGACGGCTACGGCCTCGACCCGGCATGACCTTCGCCGGCAAGGAAGAAGAGTCCCTCAAGGGCGTCGTCGAGATCTTCACCGACGGCGCCTGTTCGGGAAATCCGGGGCCGGGCGGCTGGGGTGCGCTGCTGCGCTACAACGGCACCGAGCGCGAGCTCTCGGGCGGCGAGGCCGCGACCACCAACAACCGCATGGAGATGATGGCTGCGATCCGGGCGCTCGAGGCGCTGACGCGGTCGATGACCGTGAAGCTCCATACCGACAGCCAGTATGTCCGCGACGGCATCATGTCCTGGCTGCCGCAATGGAAGAAGCGGGGCTGGAAGACCGCCGACAAGAAGCCGGTGAAGAACGTCGATCTCTGGCAGCGGCTCGACCAGGCTGCTGCGGCGCACAAGGTCGAATGGATCTGGGTGCGCGGCCATGCCGGACACCCGGAAAATGAACGCGCGGACAAGCTCGCGCGCGAGGCGATCCCGCGCCAGCGGAACGCTTGAAGTCGAGGCCGGGGCTTCCCATATCCACGTCATGCCCATTGGACGCGCACAACGTATACCGCTGAGCTCGTGCAATCGGGTTGCGCTCATCCGAGCGTAGACGCCCCGGCGCCCGCCGCCTGATCCCCCCTCCGGCGGCTTGGCTGCCGGGGCGCCACTTCTTCATCCCCTTACAGAGCCAGATTGCCGCTCGAACGAGCGGACACTCCCACTTGGAGGAGACCATCCAGCGTACCAACGACCTTCCCGCGATCACTCTCGGCGCCGCCGACTTCAGCCGGCTGGACCAGCTGGCCTCGGTCGCCGAATACAAGCTGCCCGAGGTCGCGACCTTCCTCGGCAAGGAGCTCGAGCGCGCGCATGTCGTGCCCGCGCGCGAGGTTGCCGCGGACGTGGTGACGATGGGCTCGCGCGTCGTCTTCGAGGACGACGCGGGCGAGAAGCACGACGTGATCCTGGTCTATCCCGAGGAGGCCGACATGGAGAAGCATCGCATGTCGGTGCTGACCCCGGTCGGTGACGCGCTGATCGGCCTAAAGGTCGGCCAGTCGATTCACTGGCGCACCCGCAACGACGAGGACCGGATCCTCAAGGTCCTCAAGGTCGCGCAGCCGAACTAGGCGCGCTTTCGCCTGATCAGAACGTAGAGCGCGCCGGCGCCGCCGTCCTTCGGCTGCGCCGGCGCGTGCGCGAGCACAAGCGGGCGGAGCGGCGCTTCGGTGAGCCAGCGGGGCACTGTCGCCCGCAGGACGCCGCCGCTCGAGCTTCCTTTTCCCGTGATCACCAGCAGCGCGCGCTTGCCGTCCCGATGCGCGCGTTCGATCGTCGCCACCAGCCGTCGCCAGGCGGCATCCTGGGTCATGCCGTGCAGGTCGAGTCTGCCCTCGATCTCGCGATGGCCCTTGCGAAAACGCTCGGCGGTCCGCTTGTCGAGCCCCGGAGCCTGCCGCGCGTCGATCGCGATCGGCGCCTTCGCCGGCGGCGGTGGTGGCGGCAAAGGAGGCGGCGGGGGTGGCGTCCGCCCGGCCTTCTTCTTCGGCTTCGGTTGCGGAGGCGGCGCCGGCGGCGCTTCCTCCTCGATCCTGCGCGCGCGCCGCTTCAGCGGCTTGGCGTCGACCATCGCCTTAGCCCAGAGCGCCTTCTCCTCTGGCGTCGGCCGGCGCGGCGGCATCAGTCCTCGATCAGCACCACATGCAGGCGGCGCGGACCATGCGCACCCATGAGGATCCGCTGCTCGATGTCGCCGGTCCGAGACGGGCCGGTGACGAAATTGACCGTGCGCGGCGGCGTCTGGCTTCCATGGACCGCGCGCATCCGGTCCCACGCGTCCTCGTAGGGACCCACGACCTTGCTGGCCGGCATCACGACGATATGGGTGTCCGGCAGGAAGTTGAGCGTGGTCGGGTGATGGGCGCCGGACGCGAGCATCAGCGTGCCGGTCTCGGCGATCGCCGCGAAGGCGCCGGTGACGCCAACCTGGTCCTGGCCCTCGGTCTTGCCGCGGCGGATCGACAGCGTCGGCCGCTCGCTCCACGGGATCGAATCCAGTTCCGGATCCGGCGCCATCGCAAAGGCGGCGGGCAGGTTCTGGCCCGCGAGATACTCGGCGATCGCACCGGGCACGTCCTTCTTGTCCTTCACGCGGCTGAAGGTCGTCTGCACGTTGCCGGCCATCTCGACGAACAGCTCTAGTACCTTCTCGGCGTCGCCCTGGGCGCGCGCCGGGATCAGGTTCCGCGAGGGATTGCCGAGACGGGCTTCGAGCGCGGCGGCCTCGTCGGCCGGCAGCGCGTCGCGGCGGAGTGCGCGGCGGATCGAGCCCAGGATCTGGGAGCGGGCGTCGCTCATGACGTCCTCTTCTGCGCCGCGTAGCGGCTCATGAAGGTGCCGCCCTGCGGTGCCGGGAAGTCGCGGCCCTTGGTCCAGCCGGACGCGAGCGGCAGCCACGAATAGCGGCCGTTGGCGCGGCCGAGCAGGCCCAGCAGCCGCGAGGCGATGCCGGTGGCGAGACGATAGAGCCTCGGCCGCTTGGCGAACCACGCCCAGAAGGCGAGGCCGGTGCGCACGGACGCCGGCGACAGGTGCCGTTCGAACTCGCGCTCGCGCCAGTGGCGCATCATCTTCGGCAGCGGGATCTTCATCGGGCAGACGCTCTCGCAGCGCCCGCAGAAGGTCGACGCGTTGGGCAGGTGGCCCGCCTCCTGGATGCCGATCAGCGTCGGCGTCAGCACCGATCCCATCGGGCCCGGATAGACCCAGCCATAGGCGTGGCCGCCGACGGTCGCATAGACCGGGCAGTGGTTGAGGCAGGCCGAGCAGCGGATGCAGCGCAGCATGTCCTGGAACTCGGTGCCCAGGATGTTGGTGCGGCCGTTGTCGAGCAGGACGACGTGGAACTCCTCCGGGCCGTCGTGGTCGGCTGCGCGCTTCGGTCCCGTCGAGACCGTGGTGTAGACCGAGAATTCCTGTCCCGTGGCGGAGCGCGCGAGGAGCCTGAGGATCGTCGCCGCGTCCTCGAAGGTCGGGACCAGCTTCTCAAGGCTCGCCAGCACGATGTGCATCTTCGGCAGGATCTGGGTCAGATCGCCGTTGCCTTCGTTCGTGACGATGATGGTCGAGCCGCTCTCGGCGATCATGAAGTTGGCGCCGGTGATGCCGACGTCGGCGGCGAGGAATTTCGGACGCAGGACCGTGCGCGCCTCGTCGAGGAGCTGGGTCGGCTCCTCCATCGGCCGGTTCGGGTCGAGATGCGTGTGGCTCTTGTGGAAGGCCTCGATCACGTCCTCTTTGTTGAGATGGACGGCAGGGGCGATGATATGGCTCG
>CAZZLX010000404.1:0-4279 GCA_964655235.1 uncultured Rhizobium sp. | reverse complement strand
AACGCGACGGCGATCACTACATCGTCAACGGCCAGAAGACCTGGACCACGCTCGCCCAGCATGCCGACTGGATCTTCTGCCTGGTTCGCACCGATCCGGCAGCGAAGAAGCAGGAAGGCATCTCGTTCCTTCTGATCGACATGAAGTCGAAGGGCGTCACGGTGCGCCCTATCATCACCATCGACGGCGGGCACGAGGTCAACGAGGTGTTCTTCGACGACGTGCGCGTGCCGGTCGAGAACCTGGTCGGCCAGGAGAACAAGGGCTGGGACTACGCCAAGTTCCTGCTCGGCAACGAGCGCGTCGGCATCGCGCGGGTCGGCGTCACCAAGGAACGCATCCGGCGGCTCAAGCGTCTCGCCCGCGGCGAGCGCGACGGCGACCGGCCGATGATCGAGGACCAGGGCTTCCGCCAACGTCTCGCCGCCGTCGAGATCGAGCTTAAAGCGCTCGAGATGACCCAGCTGCGCGTGGTCGCCGCCGAGAAGAATCGCAAGGACAAGAAGCCGGATCCGGCCTCCTCGATCCTCAAGATCAAGGGGTCCGAGCTGCAGCAGGCGGTCACCGAGCTCGCGATGGAATTGGTCGGCCCCTATGCCATGCCCGCTCCCGAGGAGCTCGACGAAGGCTCGAACGAGCCGCCTGTCGGTCCAGACTGGGCCGAGACCGTGGCGCCGGTCTATTTCAATTGGCGCAAGATCTCGATCTACGGCGGATCGAACGAGATCCAAAAGAACATCATCGCCAAGGCCATCCTGGGACTTTGAGGTAACGTGGACTTCGATCTTTCGGAGGAGCAGCAGCTCCTCAAGGACAGCGTCGAGCGCATGCTCGCCGATCATTCCTCGTTCGAGCAGCGGAAGGCCAACCGCAAGGAAGCCGACGGCTGGAGTCGCGCGCTCTGGGGCAAGTATGCCGAGCTCGGCCTGCTGGGGCTCTCCTTCGATGAGAAGCACGGCGGCCTCGGCGCCGGCCCGGTCGAGACCATGGTGGTGATGGAGGCCCTCGGCCGAGCGCTGGCGCTCGAGCCTTATCTCGCGACCGTCGTGCTCGCCGGCGGCCTGCTGCGCCACGCCGGAAGCGACGCGCAGAAGTCGGCGATCGTGCCGAAGATCGCCGACGGCAGCCTCACCCTCGCCTTCGCCCACGGCGAACGCCAGGCGCGCTACGAGCTTGCCGACGTGGCCGCCTCGGCGAAGAAGGACGGCGACGTTTGGATCATCGACGGCGAGAAGAGCGTCGTGCTGCACGGCGACACCGCCGACACCGTGATCGTCAGCGCCCGCGTCTCCGGCCAGCGCCGCGACCGCGACGGGATCGCGCTGTTCCTGGTCGATGCGGGCACGTCGGGTGTCGTCCGCCGCGGCTATCCGACCGTCGACGGCCTGCGCGCCGCGGAAGTCGCCTTCACCGGCGTCCGCGTGAAGGCCGACGCCGCGCTCGGCACGCCCGGGAAGGCGCTGCCGGTGATCGAGCGCGTGGTCGACGAGGCGATCGCGGCGCTCGCCGCCGAATCGATAGGCGTGATGTCCGTGATGCACGAGGCGACGGTCGAATACCTTAAGACCCGAAAGCAGTTCGGCACGACGATCGGCGCCTTCCAGGTCCTCCAGCACCGCTCGGTCGACATGCTGATCGCGCTCGAGCAGGCACGCAGCATGGCCTACTACGCGACGATGATGTCAGGAGAGGCCAACGCGTCAGAGCGCCGGAAGGCGATGGCGGCCACGAAGGTTCAGATCGGGCGGTCAGGCAAGTTCGTCGGCGAGCAGGCGATCCAGCTCCACGGCGGCATCGGCATGACCGACGAATACAAGGTCGGCCACTACTTCAAGCGCATGACGATGATCGACACGCTGTTTGGACCGGCCGACCACCACCTGAAGGCGCTGGCCGCCACCGAGGGACTGATCGAGGCCTAGGTCGCCCCCGCCAGCACCGAGCGTCGCTCCTCGGTCGGGGTGCGCCCGAAGATGCGGCGGTAGCACTTGGTGAAGTGCGAGGCGGAAACGAAGCCGCAGGCCATCGCCACGTCGAGGATCGAGGCGCTGGTCTGGGTGAGCAGCCGTCTCCCCCGCTCCAGGCGCAGCTTCACGTAATAGCCGTGCGGCGTGGTCTTGAGGTATCGGCGGAACAGACGTTCGAGCTGGCGCGGCGAGAGCTCGACCGAGTCCGCCAGCTCGTTCATGTCGAGCGGCTCCTCGATCGCACTCTCCATCCGGATGATCGTGGTCAGAAGGCGCGGATGCGAGATGCCGAGGCGTATCTGCAGCTCCATGCGCTGGCGGTCGTCATGCTCTCGGATGCGCGGGTGGATGAAGTTCTCGGCGACCGCGTTGGCGACGGCCCGGCCATGCTGGCTCGCTATCACGCTCAGCATCATGTCGAGCGCGGCGATGCCGCCCGAGCAGGTCAGCACGTTGCCGTCGATCACATAGATGCCTGAGGTGGTCATCGCCTCCGGAAACTTCTCCGACAGCGATGCCACATGCTCCCAGTGGACGGTGCAGTGCTTGCCGTCGAGGAGCCCGGCCTTGCCGAGGATGTAGGCGCCGGTCGAGAGCGCGCCGATCTTGGCGCCGGATCGGGAGATGCGCCTCAGCCAGGCGAACACCTTCTTGTCGTCGTAGCCTTCGGGGTTGTAGCCGGCGCAGACCAGCATGATGTCGACATCGGGCTGGTCGTCGAGCCCGCCCTCGACGTCGAAGCCGATGCCGTTGCTGGCGAACACGCGCTCGCCGTCGCGCGAGAACAGCTTCCAGCGATAGAGCGCCTGCTGCTTGACGCGATTGGCCGATCGCAGCGGCTCGAGCGCCGCGGCGAAAGCCATCATCGAGAAGTCGGGGATGAGGAAGAAGCCGACCGTGTAGACGTCGGCTTCGCTTCGACCCGCGCTCAAGACCCCTCCGGCCGCCAGAAAGCGACATAGGAGAGCACGGGGCGGAGAGTTTGAAAACCGACTTCTATGTCGGAAAGGGAACGGCGCGGAAATCCCGGCGGATCTCCGCGCCGTCGTGAACGTCGGGGCCGATCAGGCGTCGAGCCAGATCTCGTTGCACTCGATGTACTGGGTCGGGTGCATCTTGAAGCCCTTCATCTTCTTGTCGCAGTAGGTGAAGACCTTGCGGAACAGCGGCTGCACCAGAGGCCCGTCGTTCTGCAGGATCTCCTGCAGACGCTTGACGTGGACGCGCCGCTTCTCGACGTCGGCGGTCGCCTCGGCGAGGTCGAGGATCTTGTCGAACTCGGCGTTCGAGAAGCCCGACTCGTTCCAGGGAACGCCGGTGCGGTAGGCCAGCGCCAGGCACATGACGCCGAGCGGTCGGTGGGACCAGTCGCCGCAGGCGAAGGGCGCGGTGTTCCACACCTTGTTCCACTCCGGCGACGGCAGCACCTCGAGCCTGGTCTTGATACCGACCTCGGCCCATTGCTGGATCATCACGGTCGCCACGTCCTTGGTCCAGTTGTTGGAGACGGTAAGCGGCGGCAGCTCGATGCCGTTCGGATGGCCGGCATCGGCCAGGATCTTCTTGGCCAGGGCCTTGTCGTGCTTGAAGGCCGGCATCGGCACGTATTCAGGATGCACCGGCGCGACATGGTGATGCTCGGCGCGCGAGCCGATCTCGCCGAAGGTGATCTCGGCCACCTTGTCGTTGTCGGTCGCATGCCGCATGGCCTTGAGGATGCGGTTGTCGTCGAAGGGCTTCACCGGATAGGCGCGGGCATGCACCGTGGCGCCGGTGCCGACCGAGTAGAATTCGAGATCCGGCAGGCGCTTCAGGATCGGCAGCTGCGAGGGGTTGGTGGCGACGATCGAATGGACCTGCTTGGAGGCCATCGCCGCGACCTCGGCCGCGGGATCGTCGCCGAGATCGACGAAGATCACCTCGTCGAGATAGGGCCCGTTGCCCCAGTAGTCCTTGCGCGCCTTCAGCACCGCCCGCTTCGAAATGTCGTACTCGACCATGTCGAAGGCGCCCGTGCCGTTCATGCCGACGCCGAGCTTGCCGTTCTCCGTGGGATCGATGATGAAGAACGGATAGTGGAAGAAGTGCTCCGGCACCGCGAGCTGCGGCGTTCGCAGATTCATGCGGACGGTGAAGTCGTCGACCTTCTGGATCGCGTTCGCGTCCCAGAGCTGTGAGGTCATCTTCGGCTTGCCGGCCGCGTCCTTCTCATCGGTCGGCACGTCGACGGTCATGTAGCCCTTCATCAGGCCCAGCACCGAGGATCCGGTCTTCGGATCGAGCACGCTCTTGATGTTCCAGACCACCTGGTC
>CAZZLX010000403.1:0-4280 GCA_964655235.1 uncultured Rhizobium sp. | reverse complement strand
TTCGACCCGAAGAAGTCGAACGAGATGCTCGACAAGCTCGGCTTCTCCAAGCGCGACGGCCAGAACTTCCGTCTGCGCCAGGACGGCCAGAAGCTGTTCTTCGCGGTCGACGTGATCCCGACCCTCTATCCCGACCAGGTCGACGCGCTCGAGCTGTGCAAGCGCCACTGGGCCGCGGTCGGCGTCGACATGAAGGTCAACACGATCGAGCGCGCGCTGTACTACACGCGCGGCGACAACAACGACCACGACTTCGCGGTCTGGCAGGGACCGGGCGGACTCGAGCCGCTGATCGACGCGCGTGACTGGGTGCCGATCCATCCGCAGGGCTCGCGCTACGCGATCCCGTGGGCGGTCTGGTACGCGACCAACGGCAAGGAAGGCGCCGAGCCGCCGGAGAACCACAAGCGCCGCACCAAGCTCTACGACGAGGCGCGCTCGATCTCCGACGTCAAGCGCCAGGGCGAGCTGATGAAGGAGATCCTCGATCTCGCCGCCGATGCCTTCGACGCGATCGGCATCTGCCTCGCGCCGAACCTGTTCGGCATCGCCAACAACCGGCTCCGCAACGTGCCGGCCAAGATGCCGGCGGCGTGGTCCTGGCCGAACCCGGGCCCGTCCATGCCGCAGCAGTACTACTTCACGAGCTAAGGACTTGCCGGCGCGCCGCTCCCGGAAAATGGGGGCGGCGCGCCGGACCTCACCTGAATGCTGGGCTTCATCATCAAGCGTCTGTTGTGGATGGTCCCGTCGCTGTTCGCCGTCAGCTTCCTCGCTTTCGTGCTGATCCAGCTTCCGCCCGGCGACTACGTCACCACCTACATCGCGACCCTCGCGGCCTCGAACGAGATCGTCGACCAGAACGCCGCGGCCGAGCTGCGCGCGCGCTTCGGGCTCGACCAGCCTTTCATCGTCCAATACTTCAAGTGGATCACCGGCATCGTCACGCGCGGCGATTTCGGCCTCAGCTTCGAGTGGCAGCAGCCGGTCTCCGAGCTGATCTGGGAGCGCATGGCGCTGACCCTGGTGGTCACCACCTCGACCCTGCTGATGACCTGGGCGCTGGCGTTTCCGATCGGCGTCTATTCGGCCGTCCGCCAGTACTCGATCGGCGACTACCTCGCGACCTTCCTGGGATTTCTCGGCCTCGCGATCCCGTCGTTCCTGCTGGCGCTCGTGCTCATGTACATCGCCGTGGTGATGTTCGGCGCCGATGTCGGCGGCCTGTTCTCGCCCGAGTACCAGACCGCGCCCTGGAGCTGGGGCAAGGTCGGAAACCTGATCGAGCACCTGTGGGTGCCCGTCGTGATCCTCGCCACCAACGGCACCGCCAGCCTGATCCGCATCATGCGTGCCAACATGCTGGACGAACTGCATAGGCCTTACGTCACCACGGCGCGGGCCAAGGGGCTCTCCGAATTCCGACTGCTGCTCAAGTATCCGGTGCGGGTCGCGATCAACCCGTTCATCTCGACCATCGGCTGGCTGCTGCCGAACCTGATCTCGGGCGCGCTGATCGTCGCGGTGGTCTTGAGCCTGCCGATCGCCGGCCCGCTGCTGCTGCAGTCGTTGATGAGCCAGGACATGTATCTCGCCGGTGCCTTCGTGCTGCTGATGTGCACGCTGACCCTGGTCGGCACGCTCTTGAGCGACATCCTGCTGGCATTGGTCGACCCGCGCATCCGGTTCGACTGATGACCGCCCAGATCGAAACCGCTCCGCCGGAGCAGCCGGCCCCGCCGACCGCCGCGTCGCGCTTCACCACCGCATCCCAGTGGCAGCTTGTCTGGTGGTCGTTCCGCAAGCACAAGCTGGCGATGGTCGGCGCCATCGTCACGCTCATGATCTACATCGTCGCGGCCGCGCCCGACTTCTTCGCCACCACCGATCCGAGCCAGCAGAACGCGCGTGCCGTCTACCATCCGCCACAGGGCCTGCATCTCTTCGCGACGCAGCCCGACGGCAGCACGGTCTTCACGCCGCATGTGAAGCAGATGGTGCTCAAGCGCGATCCGGTGACGCTGGCGCCGATCTATTCGGAGGACCCGACGCGGCGGATCGACCTCCGTTTCTTCGCCGAGGGCTACCCCTATCACCTGTTCGGGCTGATCCAGACCAACATCCACCTGATCGGCAGCACCGATCCGCGACAGCAGATCTTCTTCCTGGGCTCCGACCGGCTCGGCCGCGACGTCTGGAGCCGCATCGTCAAGGGCTGCCAGATCTCGATGTCGATCGGCCTCGTCGGCGTCGCCATGTCGCTGCTGATCGGCATCCTGCTCGGCGGCATCTCCGGCTATTACGGTGGTCGGATCGACTTCGTTATCCAGCGCGTGATCGAGTTCATCCTGGCGCTCCCGACGATCCCGATCTGGCTGGCGCTCGCCGCCGCGCTGCCGCAGAACTGGCCGGCGCTGCTGCACTACTTCATGATCACGCTGATCCTCTCGCTGATCGGCTGGGCCCAGCTCGCCCGTGTCGTCCGCGGCCGCTTCCTCTCGCTTCGCACCGAGGACTTCGTGACCGCGGCCCGGCTCGACGGCGCGTCCGAGATGCGCATCATCTTCCGCCACATGCTGCCGAGCTTCATGAGCCACATCGTCGCCAGCGTGACCCTGGCTATCCCGGCGATGATCCTCGCCGAGACGGCGCTCTCGTTCCTTGGCCTCGGCCTGCAGCCGCCGGTGATATCCTGGGGCGTGCTGCTGCGCGAGGCGCAGAACATCCGCTCGATCGTGACCGCGCCTTGGCTGTTCGCGCCGGGGGCAGCGGTGGTGATCGCCGTCCTTGCCCTCAACTTCCTCGGCGACGGCCTCCGCGACGCAGCCGATCCTTACAACAAATGACCGCTGCCTCTCCCGATCAGCCGATCATCTCGATCCGCGACCTGCACACCCATTTCCCCGTCCGCGGCGGCGTGGTGAAGGCGGTCGACGGGGTGTCCTTCGACCTCGCGCGCGGCAAGACCGTCTGCGTCGTGGGCGAGTCGGGCTCAGGAAAAAGCGTGACCGCGCGCTCGATCCTGCAGATCGTCGACAAGCCTGGGAAGGTGGTGAAGGGCGAGATCGTCTTCAATCGCAACAACGGAACTTCGGTGGACCTGGCGACCCTCAATCCGCGCGGCCGCGAGATCCGCTCTGTGCGCGGCGCCGAGATCGCGATGATCTTCCAGGAGCCGATGTCGTCGCTGTCGCCGGTGCACACGATCGGCAACCAGATCACCGAGGTGCTGACGCTCCATCTCGGCATGTCCAAGAAGGAGGCGACGGATCGCGCCGTCGACCTGCTGCGCGCGGTCGAGATCCCGAACCCCGAGCGCGCGGTCGAGCGCTACACCTTCGAGTATTCGGGCGGTATGCGTCAGCGGGCGATGATCGCGATGGCGCTCGCCTGCAATCCGCAGGTGCTGATCGCCGACGAGCCGACCACGGCGCTCGACGTCACCACCCAGGCCGAGATCCTCGACCTGATGAAGCGCCTCCAGGCCGAGCGCGGCATGGCGGTGATGTTCATCACCCACGACATGGGCGTCGTCGCCGAGATCGCCGACGAGGTCGTGGTCATGTACCAGGGCAAGGTGGTCGAGCGTGGACCGGTCGAGCAGATCTTCCACGCGCCTCGGGATCCCTACACCCAGATGCTGCTCGGCAACGTGCTGAAGCTGGAGCAGCCGTCCCGGATCCGCGCGGCGCGCGAGCCGATCCCGGCCGAGGAACCGCCGCTGCTCGACGTACGTGGCCTGAAGATGCACTTCCCGATCAAGAAAGGCTTCTTCCGCAAGGTGGTCGACCATGTCCGCGCCGTCGATGATGTCGACATCGTGGTCAGGGCAGGGGAGACGCTAGGCATCGTCGGCGAATCCGGGTCGGGCAAGACCACGCTCGGCCGTTGCCTGCTCCGTGTCTACGAGCCGACGGCCGGCCAGATCCTCTACCGCCGTACCGACGGCAGCATCACCGACGTGGCGGCGCTCGAGCGCGACAAGCTGCGTGAATGCCGGCGCGAGATGCGCATGATCTTCCAGGATCCGTTCGCATCCCTGAACCCGCGCATGACCGTCGGCCAGATCATCGGCGAGCCGCTGCTGGTCAACGGCCTGGCGGAAGGCTCCGAGCTGCACGATCGGGTCGCGGCGCTCTTGAAGCGCGTCGGCCTCAACTCCGACTGGGCCGAGCGCTACCCGCACGAGTTCTCCGGCGGCCAGCGCCAGCGCATCGGCATCGCCCGCGCGCTCGCGCTCAAGCCGTCGTTCATCGTGGCGGACGAGCCGATCTCGGCGC
>CAZZLX010000402.1:0-4291 GCA_964655235.1 uncultured Rhizobium sp. | reverse complement strand
GCGCGGGTCGGTCTCCGAGAAGTGCAGCACCGCCTCGCCCGTCTCGGCGTCGAGGACCATGACCGCGACCGCCGCGACGCGCGGATTGTCGACGACCACGACCTCGATCCCGTTGGGGAGGGTGAAGGTCTCGGGGCGATAGACCTGGGCCTGAGCCCGGCCCGCCAAGCCTAGAGCCGCGAGCGCGAGGAGTAAGCAGAGAGTCCGCATTCGTTAGGAGCTCCTGGCCGCCTCCCCCGACGCGGCCGCAATGTCAGAAGAAGAGACCTTCGAGAAGACCCTTCTTCTTGCGTGTGATCGTCGGCGTCGTGCCGTCGGTCGTCGACTTGCCGAGCGCCGCGTTCTCCTGCAGGCGCTGGGTTTCCTTCTTCGCGTCGACGACGACAGCCGTCGGCGGTTCCTTCTTCTGCCAGACCAGCAGCTTGTCGATGAAGCGCGAGTCGGCGTCGGCGAGCCGGGTCAGGTCTTCGCTGATCTGGGCGCGGATGTTCGGCGGCGTGCTGGCCGCACCGGCCTGGCGCAGCAGCGCCACTTCGGCGCGGCTGGGGCCCGGGGGCTCGGCGACCGGCGCCGGACGCGGGGCCATGGCGGACTGGGCCGGGGCACGAGGAGCGGCCGGCGCGGCAGCGCCGATCGTGCCGGCGGCAACGGGCGACCTCGGGCTGGCCGAGGGGGCCGCCGGATCGACCTTGGGTGCTGCCGCCGCCTGGTCGGACTGGCCAAGCACGGTCGAGCGCGCCTGGTCGGAAACCATGCCTTCCTGGGGACGGACGGCACCCGGCTGCGGCGGCCTGAGCCCGAAATCGGGCGGCAGGCTCAACGGCGCCCGCCGAACCACCTGGAACTCGTCGGGCGGGTTCTTGCCGAGGCCGAACTGCTTCTTCATCTCGTCGCCGCAGCCGGCGAGGAGCAGGAGTGCCGGCAGGAGCGCCAGGAGACGATTCGGGCGGATCTTCGCAGACATGTCTGTCCCCTATTTAGGCCGGTCGGCCAGCCGGGACAAGCGCTCCGCCCAGAGGCTGGTCAGGAGCAGCCCGGCCGCCCCGACAGTGATCCCGGAATCCGCCAAATTGAAGGCCCAGAAGTGCCAGCCGCCGACGTGGAAATCGAGGAAGTCCACGACCGCGCCGAAGCGCAGCCGGTCGATCGCGTTGCCGACGGCGCCGCCCAGCACCAGGCCGAGGGCGACCGCCACCCAGGTGCTCTCGGCCCGGCTGAGCCAGCGCAGCAGGAAGATCACGATCGCGACAGCGAGCGCCGCCAGCAGCCAGGGCGCCCAGGGCGAGTCGTGGGCAAGGAGCCCGAAGCTGACGCCCCGGTTCCAGGCCGGCGCCAGGTTGAAGAACGGCGTGACCTCGATCACCCGCGGCGGGTCGAAGACCAGCCGCAGCATCCAGGCCTTGAGCGCCTGGTCGAGGGCAACCACGGCGAGCGCGACGCCGAGCCCGAACTTGAGCCGCTGGAGGGAAATGCTCACGCCGACACCGCGTCGTCGCAGCGCAGGCAGAGCGGCTTGGCCTTCGCGCCGACCTCGGGCAGTACCTTCCAGCAACGCTCGCAACGCTGCCCCTCGGCCAGGCTCGGCACGACCGAGACGCCGGCGACCTCCGCCAGGCGGAAGGCGTCCGCCGGGCCTTCGCCGACAACGAGCTTGGCCCCCGACGTGATCGAGATCTCGGCGAGGTCGAGCCCGCCGAGCGCGTCGGCATGCTCCTGCGTCGCATGGACCGTCGGTGCCGCCTGCAAGGAAGCGCCTATGCGCTTGGCGGCTCGTTCGAGCTCGAGCGCGCCGGTGACGACGCGGCGGAGATCGCGGATCCGCGCCCACTTCGCCGCCAAAGCCTCGTCACGCCACGACGCCGGCACCGCCGGGAAGACGCGGAGATGCACGCTCTCGGCGTTGTCGTCGGCGACCGCGCCGGCGCGGTTGAGCCATGCCTCCTCGGCGGTGAAGCAGAGCACCGGGGCGAGCCAGGCCGTCAGGCACGAAAGGATGCGGTCCATCACCGTGCGTGCCGCGCGACGGCGCAGGCTCGACGGCTTGTCACAGTAGAGCGCGTCCTGGCGGACGCCGAAGTAGACGGCCGAGAGATCGACCGCGGCGAAGGCGTGGATCTCGGTGAACAGCGTATGGAAGTCGAAGTCGTCGACCGATTTGCGGACGATGCGGTCGAGCTCGCTTAAGCGGTGCAACACCCAGCGCTCGAGCTCTGGCATGTCCTTCGCCTCGACCGCCTCGGCCGGCGAGTACCCGTCGAGCGCGCCCAGCAGGTAGCGCAGCGTGTTGCGCATGCGCCGGTAGTGCTCGGACTGGTGCTTCAGGATCTCCGCGCCGATGCGCAGGTCTTCCGAGTAGTCGGAGCTGACCACCCAGAGACGCAGGATGTCGGCACCGAACTTGTCGATCACCTCCTGCGGGGCGGTGACGTTGCCCATCGACTTCGACATCTTGCGGCCCTGTTCGTCCATGACGAAGCCATGGGTGAGCACGGCGTCGTAGGGCGCGCGCCCGCGCGTGCCGCAGGATTCCAGCAGCGAGGAGTGGACCAAGCCGCGCTGCTGGTCCGAGCCCTCGAGATAGAGCGAGGCCGGCCACTGCAGGTCGGGGCGCTGCTCCAGGCAGAAGGCGTGGGTCGACCCTGAGTCGAACCAGACGTCGACGATATCCTTCACCTGCTCGTAGTCGTCGGGGTTGTAGGCGTTGCCGAGGAAGCGCTTCGGATCGCTGGTGTACCAGGCGTCCGCGCCCTCCTGCTCGAAGGCCTGCGCGATGCGGTCGACGACGGCCTGGTCGCGCAACGGCTGGCGCGTCTTCTTGTCGATGAAGACCGCGATCGGCACGCCCCAGGCGCGCTGGCGCGAGATGCACCAGTCCGGGCGCTGCTCGATCATCGAGTAGAGACGGTTGCGGCCGGTGCCGGGCACGAAGCGGGTCTCGTCGATCGATTTGAGCGCGACCTTTCTCAGGTCGTTCGTCTCCATCGAGATGAACCACTGCGGCGTGTTGCGGAAGATCAGCGGCGCCTTCGACCGCCAGGAATGCGGGTAGGAGTGCACCAGCGATCCCTTGGCGACCAGCGTGCCGGCCTCGATCAGCGCCTTGATCACCGCGCCGTTGGCGTCGCCCGTCTTGCCGTCGGGCAGGTAGACGCGCTTGCCCGCGAACAGCGGCACGTGGTCGTAGTAGGAACCGTCGTCGCCGACGATCTGCGCCGCCTCGACGCCGTGCTTGCGACCGAGCTCGAAGTCATCGACGCCGGCGCCGGGCGCGATGTGGACGATGCCGGTGCCGGCGTCCGTGGTGACGAAATCGCCGGCAAAGACCTGCACGTCGAACTCGTAGCCATGGCCGCGCAGCGGATGCGCGGTCACCGAACCTACGATCTCCTTGCCCTTGAGCTTGGCCGCGACCGCGTGCTCGGTGATCTTCGCCGCGGCGAAGAAGACCGGAAGCAGCGCCTCGGCGACGACGAGCTTGGCGCCCGGCTTGACGAAAGCGCCCTCGCCGACCGCTTTCACCTCGACCACCGCGTAATCGAAGTCCTCGCCGATGGCGAGCGCGCGGTTCCCGGGCATCGTCCAGGGCGTCGTCGTCCAGATGACGATCGACGCTCCCGCCAGCGCCGGCGTCGACGGCTTGACGACCTTGAAGACCGTGTGGATCGTCGCCGACTTGTGGTCGTGGTACTCGATTTCGGCCTCGGCCAGCGCCGTCTTCTCGACTACCGACCACATGACCGGCCGCGCGCCCTGGTAGAGGCCACCGTTCATGAGGAACTTGCCGATCTCGCGCACGATCTGCGCCTCGGCCTGGTACGACATCGTCAGATACGGGTTCTTCCAGTCGCCCTCGACGCCGAGGCGGCGGAACTCGTCCCGCTGGATGTCGATCCACTTGTCGGCGAACTCGCGGCAGACCTTGCGGAACTCGGCGATCGGCACCGCGTCCTTGTCCTGACCCTTGGCGCGATACTCCTCCTCAATCTTCCATTCGATCGGAAGGCCGTGGCAGTCCCAGCCGGGGACGTAGTTCGCGTCCTTCCCCAGCATCTGCTGAGAACGGTTGATCACGTCCTTGAGGATCTTGTTGAGCGCGTGGCCGATGTGGAGATGGCCGTTGGCGTAGGGCGGGCCGTCGTGAAGGATGAACTTCTCGCGGCCGGCGGACTCGCGGCGGAGCTTCCCCCACAGGTCCATCTCGCTCCAGCGCTTCAGATGCTCGGGCTCGCGCTTGGCGAGGTCGCCGCGCATCGGGAACTCGGTCTTCGGCAGGAAGACGGTGTTCTTGTAG
>CAZZLX010000401.1:0-4311 GCA_964655235.1 uncultured Rhizobium sp. | reverse complement strand
CATGGCGCACGACCACGCGATGGACGACAAGGCCCAGGCGGCCGCGGCTCCCGCACCGGCACCTGCCGCCGCGCCGATGCCGGCGAACGACATGGCCGCGCGCATTGCCAAGCTGGAAGCGCAGGTCGCCCAGCTCGAACGCATGAACGGCGGCGGCACCATGGCGGCGGCTCCGGCATCGGGACAGCCTCGCGCCACCGCGCCGCGCCCCGCAGCCGCGGCGCCGGCTGCAGCCCCGGCCGCCGACGCGAAGCAGCAGATGGCATCCGCCGCGGGCGGACGCTTCGGTGCGCATCTCGGATCGTATCGCACCGTCAACGAGGCCAAGCACGGGTGGGAGACGCTGGCCAAGGCCAACCCCGACGTGCTGGGGCCGATCGGCTACCAGACCGCCGAATTCGATCCGGGCGACGGCCGCGGCGTCTTCATCCGACTGTTGGCCGGGCCGTTCGAAGACCGCGGCAAGGCCAACGATCTCTGCAAGACGCTCACGGCCAAGCGCGTGTTCTGCCGCGTGCTGAACCTGGGGCCCGCCTAAGCTTCCTTTCGTCGTCGTCGCCGTCCTACACTCGTCGCTCCCTCATGAAGGAGCGCGCGCATGTACGAGACCTTGGCGATGTACATCGACGGCCAATGGTGCCAGGGCAGTGACGGCAAGTCCGAGGACGTGCTGAACCCGGCGACGGGTGCATCGCTGGGGCGACTGCCGCATGCCTCGCGATCCGATCTCGACCGCGCGCTCGAAGCCGCGGCCAAGGGCCTCAAGGTCTGGCGCAACACCAACGCCTACGACCGCGCCAAGGTCATGCGGAAGGCGGCCGACCTCATCCGCCAGCGCCAGGAGCAGATCTCGCAGATCCTGACGCTCGAGGAAGGCAAGGTCATCGCCGAGGCCAGGCTCGAGGTCGGCACCACCGCGGACATCATCGAATGGATGGCAGAGGAAGGCCGCCGAGCCTACGGTCGCATCATTCCTGGCCGCGCCCCCAACGTCCGTCAGATGGCGATCAAGGAGCCGATCGGCGCCTGCGCCGCGTTCACGCCGTGGAACTTCCCCGGCATCACGCCGGCCCGCAAGGTCGCGGGCGCGATCGCCGCCGGCTGCTCGCTGATCATCAAGGCGTCGGAAGAGACGCCGGGCACCTGCATCGCGATCGTCCGCGCCTTCCATGACGCCGGCCTGCCGGCGGGCGTGCTCAACCTCGTCTTCGGCGTGCCGAACGAGATTTCCACCTACCTGATCGGCTCGCCGACGATACGCAAAATCTCGTTCACCGGCTCGATCCCGGTCGGCAAGCATCTGGCGAAGATGGCGGCCGACGGCATGAAGAAGGCGACGATGGAGCTGGGCGGACACTCGCCGGTCATCGTGTTCGACGACGTCGACCCGGTGAAGGTCGCGGACATGGCTGCGGCCGGCAAGTACCGCAACGCCGGCCAGGTCTGCATCGCGCCGACCCGGTTCTTCGTGCACGAGAGCAACTACAAGAAGTTCGCCGACCGATTCACTGAGATCGCCAAGGGCATGAAGCTCGGCAACGGACTCGAGGCTTCCTCGCAGATGGGACCGCTGGCCAACGCACGCCGCATCGGCGCGATGGAGGGCTTCGTCGGTGACGCCAAGGCGAAGGGGGCGAAGATCGCAGCCGGCGGCGAGCGCCATGGCAACGAAGGCTACTTCTTCCGCCCGACCGTGCTGACCGACGTGCCCCCGGACGCGAAGGTCCTCAACGACGAGCCGTTCGGGCCGGTGGCGCCGATCATGCCGTTCAAGACCTTCGACGAGGTGATCGAGCGCGCCAACGCGCTTCCCTTCGGCCTCGCCGCCTACGCGTTCACGAGCTCGACCAAGACCGCGACCGCGGTCGCCAACGAGATCGAGAGCGGCATGGTGGGCGTGAACCACCTCGCGATCTCACTGCCCGAGACACCGTTCGGCGGCATCAAGGAGTCCGGCTACGGCCACGAAGGCGGCATCGAGGGGCTGGACGCCTATCTCAACACCAAGTTCGTGACCCAGCTCGGCGCCTGAGGTGCCTCAGGGCTCCGACCTCCGCGGCATCGTCACCGTCCTGAACACGCCGTTCGGCGAGAACGGCGCGGTCGACTTTGCCGCGCTCGAACGCCACGCCGCCTATGCCATCGAAGCCGGTGTCGTCGGATTCCTGATCCCGGGATTCGCCGCCGAGGTGCTGGCGCTCTCGGCCGACGAGCGGCGCGACATGGTGAAGACCGTGGTCGAGGTCGCGAAGGGCCGCGCCCAGGTAGTCGGCGGCGCCTCGGCGCCGACCCAGGAAGAGCGCCTGCGCAATGCAGAGATGCTGGCGGCGCTCGGTTGCGACATCGTGCTGGCGAATCTCGCCTACACGAGTGACGAGCAGTACGCGGAAGAGATCCAAGGGCTCGCGAAAGCGTCGAGTCGCGACCTCATGATCCAGGACTTCGACGCCAACGGTCCCGGCGTGCCGGTGCCGGCGATCGCCGACGCCTTCGCCACGATCCCGGCCTTCCGCTATCTCAAGGTCGAGACTTTCGACGCCGGCCCGAAATACACCGCGCTCAAGCTCGCGACCGAGGGCCGGCTGCATGTCTCCGGCGGCTGGGCGGTGATGCAGCTGATCGAGGCGCTGGACCGCAAGGTCGACGCCTTCATGCCGACCGGCCTGCATCGCGCCTATGTGACGATCTTCCGCCGTTACGCGTCAGGCGACCGCGACGGCGCGATGGTGCTCTTCCACCGCCTGCTGCCGATCCTCGCCTTCTCGAACCAGCATCTCGAACACTCGATCCACTTCTTCAAGCGCCTGCTCTGGCGCCAAGGCATCTATCCGACGCCGGCCCTGCGCAATCCGACCCAAGCCTTCGACGCTCACCACCAGCGGATCGCCGACGAGCTGATCGCGACGGCGATTAAGATCGAGGAAGAGCTGGCGTAGCTACTTCTTCGAACCGAACGCCGTCGTCCAGGCGGCGATGCCGGAGAGCGCGCGTTCGCGGTTGGGGAATCCCAAGAGCTGGAGCCCGAGCGGCAGGCCGTCGCACTTGAGCAGCGGCAGCGACAGCGCCGGGTTGCGCAGCATCGAGGCCGGCATGTTGAAGATGGCGTTGCCGGTGGAGTCGATACCCAACGGCGCCGGGCCGGCGGATCCCAACGTGATGCAGGCATCCACGTCGCCGGCAAGGCCCATGAGGACGTCGCGGGCATAGTCGCGCTTCTTCAGGAGTGCGATGTAGTCGTCGACGGTCATGTCGTCGCGCCCCTTGAGCACGGCCTTGCGCAGGCCCGCACTCATGCGGTCGCCGTCGCGGAGCTCCATGTCGGCGAAGGGCCAGAGCTTCTCCCAGTCGTTGATGCCGAGCGAGAGGTCGGACGCGCCGGCGATCGCGTCCTCGAGCTGCGCCACGCGCTTCGAGCTCTTGCGGTCGATCAGCGTGACGCCGGCCTTCTCGAGCTTCTTCAGGAACGCGGCGAGCGCCTTCTTGGCACCGGCATCGGCGACGGCCCACCCGTCGGTCTCCAGCACCGCAAGCACGTCGGGACGACGTGGTGCCGCGGGCTCCGCGCCGCCGGCGAAGGGCAGGAATCCGGGATCGCCGCCGACGCGCTTGGCGATCTCGTGCGCGACGGCCCAGGCGTCTTCCAGCGTGTGGGAGAGCGTGCCGATGCAGTTCTGGCTGAACTGGTCGCCGATGCCGCCGCGGTTGAGCGCGCCGAAGGTCGGCTTGAACCCGACGATGCCGCAGAAGCTGGCGGGACGGAGCACCGAGCCGCCCACCTGCGTCCCGATCGCGACCGGCACCATGCCGGCGGCGACGGCCGCGGCCGAGCCCGAGGACGAGCCGCCGGGCGTGCGGCGCTTGTCGTGCGGGTTGGTGGTCGGGCCAGGGGGCGCGCCGGCGAACTCGGTCGTCACCGCCTTGCCGACGATCACCGCGCCGGCCTGGCGCAGCGCGAAGGCACAGGCGGAGTCGCGGCCGCCGTTCCAGTTCTTGAAGATCGTGCTGCCGAACTCGGTCGGCATGTCGACGGTCTCTATGATGTCCTTGATCGCGATCGGCAGGCCGTCGATCGAGGAGAGCGGTTTCCGCGATTTCCACCGCTTGGTCGAGGCATCGGCCGCCTTGCGCGCGCCGTCGAGGTTGAGCGTGACGAAGGCGCGGACCACCGGCTCGCGCTTGTCGATCTGCTTGAGGCATGTCTCGAGGAATTCGCGCGGCGTCAGCGTGCCGGCCTTGAATCCCGCGCGAGCGGTGGCGAAGTCGAGCTTGGACATGACGATCCCCCTTACGCGGCGGCGAGAAGCTGCCGCG
>CAZZLX010000400.1:0-4320 GCA_964655235.1 uncultured Rhizobium sp. | reverse complement strand
TCGAGGACATGAGCGAGGCGGAGAGCCGGCCGCTGCTCGACTATCTCCACCAGCATTGCCTGCGCCCGGAGTTCTCCTGCCGCTTCCGCTGGCAGCCGGGCTCGCTCGCGGTCTGGGACAACCGATGCACGCTGCACTACGCCGTCAACGATTACGACGGCAGTCGCCGGCTCCTGCACCGCACCCAGGTGCGGGGCGAGAAGCCGGTGCTTGCCGACTGACTAGAGGCCCTGGCCGCCGTTGACGCCGATGATCTGGGCGGTGACCCAGCTCGCCATCGGCGACGCCAGGAACATGACGACGTCGGTGACTTCCTCTGTCGTGCCCATGCGGCCCATTGGGCAGTTGGCGAGCGTCGCCTTGTAGAGCGCCGGGTCGTTGGCCTTGCGGTCGGCCCAGACGCCGCCCGGAAACTCGATCGAGCCGGGTGCCACGCAATTGACGCGGACCCCGGCCTTCGCGTGGATCGCGGCGAGCGTTCGCGTGTAGTGGATGACGGCCGCCTTGGCGGCGCCATAGGCTGGCGTGCGCACCGACGGACGCAGCCCCGACCCCGAGGCGATGTTGATAATGTTGCCCTTCGAGCTCTTGAGCGCCGCCATCGCTTCGCGCGAGGCGCGGACCGTCGCCAACAGGTCGACGTCGACGCTGACCTCCCAGCTCTTCTCGTCGTCGCCGACGCCGAGGCCGGTGGCGTTGTTCACCAGCACGTCGAGCCCGCCCAGCGACTTCACCGCCTCGGGGATGTACTTGGCGATCTCCGCCTCCTTCGCCAGATCGCAGGTCGCGGCATGCGCCTTGTGGCCGAAGCGGGCCATCTCGGCGCGCGTCTTCTCCAGCGTCTCGGCGTTGCGCGAGCAGATCGAGACGTCGGCACCGGCTTTCGAGAAGCCGAGCGCGATCGCCCGCCCGATGCCGCGGCTGGCGCCGCAGACGATGACCTTCTTGCCTTTGAAATCGAACGGCATGGACGCTTCCCCTGGTTCTAGACGTGTCGCGGGAGACTAGCGCGGATCGGTGCTGGGTGGACCGCGGAATTTGCTTCCGCGTTGACCCCGTGCCGCGATGCGGCTCCCTTAGCGCTCGATCATCGGGAGGACAGGATGCCGTTGAGAGCCATGGTGCTGGGTGCGGGTTCGGCGGGCGAGGGACATTCGATCGCGCTTCAACACGCGGGTGTCGACGTCGCGGCGATCGCGAGCCGAACGCCTGAAGTCGTCCGCAGGGTCGCCGACGGGCTCGGCATCAAAACCGCCTCGACCGACTGGCGGAAGACCCTGGCCGAGCTCAGGCCCGATATCGTCGCGGTGGCGACACCGGGCGACACCCATGTCGAGATGGTCGAGACGGCGCTGGCCCAGGGCTGCCACATCCTGATCGACAAGCCGTTGGCGCCGACCGCGGCAGACGCGCGTCGGCTGGCGGCGGCAACCAGAAAGGCCGGCGTGAGGTCCGCTTATGCGGCGACCTCGTCCTATCAGCCCTCGGCGCTGCTCGCCCGTAACCTGATCCGCTCCGGCGCCATCGGCACGCTCTGCGAGGCCGAGTTCGTGTCACATTATCGCTGGCCGCAACGGCTGCCCTACGGCTGGCCGCATCAGCTCAGGCTCGGCGGCGGGCGCCTCAACAACAACTTCACCCACAAGCTGGCGATCGCCGAGTCGGTTTGCGGCGGCGTCAGCCTCAGCGTCGCCGGCGAGACGCGGAACGACCTGAAGCACGCACCTAAGGTGCCGATGCCGCACGACTTCCGCGACTGGCACAAGAGCGAAGTCAGCCAGGCCACCGCCGACGAGGCCGGCTGGGCCGAGGTCGACAGCGACTGGTCCTATACGGTGCTCGACCGCATCGGCGCCAGGGGCAGCGACCCCGCGAATGCGGTGAGCGCCACCTTCCGGCATTCGTGCCTGCGTAAAGGCAAGCACCAGGACTACGTCGCGTTCTACGGCTCGAACGGCACGATCCATGTCGACGAGGCCTACTGCCAAGGGGCGGTGCACCTCTGGCGCGAAGGCGACGCCGGTTTCCAGGAGGTGCCGCTGACGGCCGAGATCGACAGCTGGCTGCCGCCGCCGCAGACACGGTCCAACTGGCCGAAAGGCTGGGACATCGTACAGCGCTCCTGGAACGCGCTCGCACGCGAGTTCGTGCGCGACATCGAAGGCAAACCGTTCGAGCCCTATCTCACGATTGCCGACGGCTGGCGTCACCAGGAGGTGATCGACGCCGTCCGCGAGCGCGCCGGCTGGAAGGCGATCCCGCAGGAGCCCTAGAGCGGATCCAGCGGCCAGATCGGCCGGCGGATGTTCTTGTACGGGTATTGCTTCCAGTTGAACGAGGTGATGCCGCCGGAATCGACGTAGACGAGCCGACGCCCGATCTTCTCGAAGTCGGCGCGGAAGTGGTTCATCGCCTTGCAGGCGAGGATGTTGGTCGTCTCCGGTTCGATGCCGAACTGGCGGAACTGTTCGCGGTCGTCGATCTGCACGCGGTGCGTGGCGACGATGATCTTGATGCCGCCGACCTGCACCACCGCGCTCGGCCCGAACGAGGTGACCGTGCCGGTCGCAAAGGGACCCTTCCGCGTGACCGTGCCGTCGCCGACGGCGATGACCTTGCCGGTCACGCGGAGCGGCGTGCCACCGAAACGCGGGTCGTGCTTGCCACCGAGGTCGAGCGTGACAGTGGCGCCGATGCCGGCCTTCCGCGCCTTCTCGGCGGAGTCCGCATCGGCGATCGAGCCGACGGCGACGTCCTGGAGGTCGGCCTCGATCATCGCTTTCAACAGCGAGGTTCCGTCGCCCATGCCGGCGCCGCCGGGACAGTCGGTGTAGTCGCCGATCAGCAGCGGTCCGGACCCCGAGCGCGGCTCCTTGGCGATCCGGATCACCTCGTCGATCGGCTTCAGGTCGATGGTCTTGATCGCGCGGGTCTCCCAGGCGAAGTCGATCAGCTCGTCGGCGACCTTCTGCGCCTTCGGCGTGGCATCGTTTCCGGTCACCAGCACGGTCGGGCCGACGTACTTCTTGTCGGCCCAGTCGAAGCCGGCGTTTATGCCGATGTCGAGGATGTCGCCGTCCTTCGCCAGGATCTCCTTGGCCTTGGCCAGGATGTCGACCATCGGCCCCTGGCCGGAGATCGTGCGGCCCTGGTCGAGCCCGTTGAACATCGGGCGCTGTGCATAGGCGACATGCGGCCTGATCTCGCCCTTCATCGCGCGTTGCAGCAGCTCGCCGGCGCGGATCGCGGTCTCGTACATGTCGACATGAGGCGTCGTCCGGTAGGTGGAGACGATGTCGGCGTGCTTCGCCAGCTCCGGTCCGATATTGGCGTGGAGGTCGAGCATGACCGCGACCGGTACCTTGCGGCCGATCACCTCGCGGATACGGCGCAGCAGCTCGCCCTCGGCGTCTTCCAGATGCTCGGCGACCATCGCGCCGTGCAGCGGGAGCAGCAGGCCGTCGAGCGGCAGCGCCTTCCTGAGGCTCGAGAGGATCACCTCGCTGAAATGCTCGTACGCGTCCCGCGTGACCGGGCCCGACGGCGAGGTGTTGGCGACCAGCGGATGGACGACCGACCAGCCGAAGCGGTCGGCGAGGTCGAAGATCGCGCCCCATTCGCTCTTGGTGCCGCGATAGGCCTTGGGGATCTCGTCGTCGCGCTCGTAACCGCCGGTCGTCTTGAACCGCTCGAGATCCGCCGGCAGCCGACAGAAGCTGTGCGACTCGTGCATGACGGTGGCGGAGAAGACTTTGAAGCCGGCCATGGATTCCTCCTCCTCGGGACATCCAACGCTAGAGCCCGCCGCGCTTCCGGAAAAGTCTTGCGGGCGCGTCGCGGAACCGCCGTGCGGTTTCGGTGATTGATCCCGGTGCGGGGGTTCGAAGCGCGGGAGGTCGCCATAACCGACCGGAATCGAAGGACCCATGCGATGAGCCGCCGCAACTTCCTCGGTGCCGGCGCCTCGACGGCGGCCATACCGTTGGCGACCCTGGCCGGAGAGCCGGCGGCGCTGCGGCAGAAGATTCTCAAGAGTCCCCCCTTCGATCTCCGAACACTCGATTCCTCACTGCCGCGTCCCCTGCGGCGGATCGTCGAGAAGTGCGTCGAACGGCAGCCCGCGCTGCGCTACGAATCGGCGGGGGAACTGGCGGCTGACCTGAAGCGGTATCTGTCGGGCGAATTGGTCCCGCCCCGGGGCCCCGGATTGTGGCGCGGACTGGGCCGTTCGATCATGGAACACCCCATCCGCAACCTCGTCGTTCCCGGGGCGTTCGCCGGGTTGCTGACATGGCAGACATCGGGAGGCGTGGATGTGGC
>CAZZLX010000399.1:0-4328 GCA_964655235.1 uncultured Rhizobium sp. | reverse complement strand
AGAGAGCCGCTTCGTGCTGGAGACGCCGCTGATGTGGCTCGACAAGGCCCGGACCTGGGAACTGACCCGGCGACTCGGCGGTGACCGCCTGGTCGAGATCGTCCGGACCGAAACCCACTCCTGCTATGCCGGCGACCGCAGCCATCTCCATGCCTGGGGCCATGGCTGCGGCGCCTGCCCTGCCTGCGACCTGCGGCGCAACGGCTACGAGAAGTACACGCGAGCGATGTCTCGCGCCTGAGCCGCGGATGGGGCGATCTGCCGCAGCGGGAAGTGTTGCGAGTGATTTTCACTCGCGTGGCTGCGCGGTATCCTTTTTGAGATCGTACCGGCGTTAGGACTCAAGCGCCGCTCGATCGGACGCTTGAGGAGACGCACATGCCCCGATCCATCCAGACGGTTTTCGCCTTCAGCCTGGCACTCGCGCTGATCGGCGCCGCCGGCATGCAGACGGCGTCCGCACAGGGCATCACCGTCTACAACGCCCAGCACGACAGCCTGACCAAGGCGTGGGTCGCGGGCTTCACCAAGGACACCGGCATCCAGGTCACGGTCCGCAACGGCAGCGACAGCCAGCTTGGCAACCAGATCGTCCAGGAGGGGGCGGCGTCCCCCGCCGACGTGTTCCTGACCGAGAACTCGCCAGCGATGGCGCTGGTCGACAATGCCGGACTGTTCGCGCCGGTCGATCCGGCGACGATCGCGCAGGTGGCGCAGGCTTACCGTCCGAGCGGCAAGTGGATCGCGATCGCCGCGCGCACCACGGTGTTCGTCTACAACACCAACAAGATCAAGAAGGCCCAGCTGCCGAAGTCGCTGCTCGATCTTCAGGACGCGACGTGGAAGGGCCGCTGGGGCGCTGCACCGGCCGGCGCCGACTTCCAGGCGATCGTCTCCGGCCTGCTCGAGCTCAAGGGCGAGGACGCGACGCTCAAGTGGCTCCAGGGCATGAAGGCCAACTCGACCGCGTTCCGCGGCAATGGTGCCGTGATGCAGGCGGTGAACGCCGAGCAGATCGACGGCGGCGTGATCTACCACTACTACCACTTTGCCGATCAGGCGAAGACCGGCCAGAACAGCAAGAACACCGAGCTCCACTACTTCAAGAACCAGGACCCGGGCGCCTTCGTCAGCATTTCCGGCGGCGGCGTGCTCGCCTCATCCAAGAACCAGAAGGACGCCCAGGCATTCCTCAAATGGGTGACCGGGAAAGGCGGCCAGCATGTTCTTCGGACCGGCGACTCATTCGAGTACGCGGTCGGCGAGGGCGAGGCCTCCCATCCGAACCTTGTACCGCTCAAGGATCTCGACGCCCCGAAGGTCGATCCCGCGAAGCTGAACGGCAAGAAGGTTATCCAGCTGATGACGCAGGCGGGTCTGCTCTAGCCAGGTGAGCGTCGCGCAGCCCAGAGGGATCTCCCGCCCCGCCGGCTGGGTCTTCGCCGCTGCCTTCCTGGTGTCGGCCGCGGCGCTGATCCCTCTCGGGTTCATCGCGGCCGTCACGCTGGAGACGGATGCGCAGACGATCGCGGACTTGGTCTGGCGACCGCGTGTCGGCGCGCTGCTGATCAACACGGTGATGCTGATCCTGGTCGCAGTGCCGATCTGCATCGCGCTCGGCACCGGTCTCGCCTGGCTGACCGAGCGAAGCGACATGCCGGGACGGCGACTCTGGTCGGCGTTAGCGGCAGCTCCGCTGGCCGTTCCCGCCTTCGTTCACGGCTATGCCTGGGTCAGCCTGTTTCCGGCGATGCACGGCTTCCTCGCCGCGGTGCTCGTCGCCGTCCTCGCCTATTTCCCATTCCTCTATCTGCCGGTAGCGGCAACCCTGCGCCGGCTCGATCCCGGCATCGAGGACGTCGGCGCGTCGCTCGGCCTGACGCCGTTCCGGGTGTTCCTTCGTGTCGTCCTGCCACAGCTCCGGATAGCGATCTGGGGCGGCGGCCTGCTGGTGGGCCTGCACCTGTTGGCGGAATACGGCCTGTTCGCACTGCTCCGCTTCGACACCTTCACGACCGCGATCCTCGATCAGTTCCAATCGACCTACAGCGGCCCGGCCGCGAACATGCTTGCCGGGATCCTGGTCGCCTGCTGCCTCGGCCTGCTCGCGCTCGAAGGAGGAACGCGCGGGAGAGCGCGCTATGCACGGCTCGGATCGGGTGCGGCGCGGAGCCAGCCCCTGCGTCGCCTCGGCCCGAAGGCAAGCGGCCTCGCGCTGCTAGTGTTCGCCGCGGTTGCGGTGCTCGCCCTCGGCGTGCCGCTTGCGACGCTCGCGATCTGGCTCGCCTTCGGCGGCATCGATGTCTGGCGCTTCGCCGAGCTGGCACCGGCGATCGCGCAGACGCTAGGCCTTGCGGGTGCCGGCGCGCTGATCACGACACTCGCCGCCGCGCCGGTTGCCTGGCTCGCGATCCGCGCGCCCAGCCCCCTCGTCCGTGCACTCGAAGGCATCAACTACGTCGCGAGCTCGCTTCCGGGGATCGTCGTGGCGCTGGCGCTGGTGACCGTGACGGTCCGCGTCGCGCTGCCGCTCTATCAAACCCTGTTCACGGTGCTTCTCGCCTATCTGCTGATGTTCCTGCCGCGGGCCTTGATCGCCGTTCGCGCCAGCATCGCCCAGGTGCCGCCCGAGCTCGAGCATGTCGCCCAGAGCCTCGGCCGCTCGCCGCCGCTCGCGCTCTGGACGATCACCGCGCGCCTGGCCGCGCCGGGCGCCGCCGCCGGCGCCGCACTGGTCTTCCTCGCGATCGCGACCGAACTCACGGCGACGCTCCTGCTGGCGCCGAATGGCACCCGGACCCTTGCCACGACATTCTGGGCGGAGACGGCCGAGCTCGATTATGCTGCTGCGGCGCCTTACGCGACGATCATGGTCCTTCTGTCCATCCCCGCCACCTGGCTTCTCTATCGCGAGTCGCGCCGGATCGCCGGCCGATGAACGCGCTCGAGCTGCGTGACGTGTCCAAGGCCTACGGCAATGTCCGTGCGGCGGAGCGCGTGACGCTTTCCGTTGCCTCCGGGAGCCGAACCGCGATCGTCGGCCCGTCAGGATCCGGCAAGACCACCGTGCTCCGCCTCATCGCCGGATTCGAGGCACCCGATAGCGGTCGCATCAGGGCCGGCAGCGATATCCTCGCCGACGGATCGATCTTCGTGCCCGCCCATCAGCGCCGGATCGGCTACCTGCCGCAGGATGGTGCGTTGTTCCCGCACCTCACGGTCTGCAACAACATCGGCTTCGGACTGTCGAAGGACGAGGCGGACCGTGCGGGACGGATCAACGAGCTGATCGAGACGGTCGCCCTCGACCGCTCCATGCTTCAGCGCTGGCCGCACGAGCTCTCAGGCGGACAGCAGCAGCGCGTCGCACTCGCGCGCGCCCTGGCGCAGCGCCCACGGCTGATGCTTCTCGACGAGCCGTTCTCCGCTCTCGATGCAGGCTTGAGGGCGGCGACCCGCAAGGCGACGGCACAGCTGCTCTCGCAGGCTGGCATCACGACGATCCTCGTGACCCACGATCAGGCCGAGGCGCTGTCTTTCGCCGACCAAGTTGCGGTGATGCGGGGCGGCCGTCTGGTCCAGGCCGGCCATCCGGCCGAGCTCTACTGGCGCCCCGCCGACGAGGCGACGGCGACGTTCCTCGGTGACGCCATCATCCTTTCGGGACATGCAGCTGATGGATGGGCGACCTGCGCGCTCGGCCGCATCGCTGTCGACGATCCCGGCCGCACGGGCGCGGTCCGGCTCATGCTGCGCCCGGAGCAGATCCAGGTCGACGCGGCCGAGGACGGCCCCGCCTCCGTCGTCGACAGCGCGTTCTCGGGCCCCGACTGCTTCCTCACCATCCGCCTCGACGGCGAGGCCATCCTCATCCGCACCGCAACCTTGACCGCGCCGCCGGTCGGAACCGTCGTCCGCCTGACCGTGGCTACCCCCGCCCATGTCCTGTCGGGCCCCTCCAGGGCCTGAAAATCGAGCCCCTGTCGCCGCTTGCGTCCGCCCCCCCGCTTCCGCATAGTGCCGGCCGCTCCGGAAGCGCCGGGGCAACAACCAAAACGGCGGATTCGTGAGCACGGTCAATAGCTTCCGTACCGGCCCGGACGAGGGTGGGCATTTCGGCATCTTCGGCGGACGTTATGTCGCCGAGACCCTGATGCCCCTCATCCTGGAACTCGAGCGCGTCTACAACGAGTGCAAGGCCGACCCCGGCTTCCAAAAGGAGTTGGCGGGCTTCCACACCCACTATGTCGGCCGACCGAGCCCGCTCTACTTCGCCGAGCGCATCACCGAGAAGCTCGGCGGCGCCAAGGTCTACCTCAAGCGCGAGG
>CAZZLX010000398.1:0-4337 GCA_964655235.1 uncultured Rhizobium sp. | reverse complement strand
CCAGCATCAGCGGCAGGCCTGCCGCATGCGCGATGTCGGCGACCTTCGGGATGTCGAGCACTTCGAGCCTTGGGTTGCCCAGCACCTCGCCGAAGACGAGCCGCGTCTCCGGCCGGATCGCCCGCTTGAAGGCGTCGTGGTCGCGCGGGTCGACCAGGGTCGCGGTGATGCCGAAGCGCGGCAGCGTATGCACGAACATGTTGTGCGAGCCGCCGTAGATCGAGCGGGAGGAGACGATGTGCCCGCCCGCGCCCATCAAGGTCACGATCGCCAGGTGCAGCGCCGCCTGCCCGGAGGCGAGGCAGACCGCGCCGACGCCGCCCTCCAGCGCCGCGATCCGCTCTTCCAGCACCGCCACCGTCGGGTTCGAGATGCGCGAGTAGATGTGCCCGGCGCGCTCCAGGTTGAACAGCGACGCCGCGTGGTCGACGTCGCGGAAGACGTAGGACGTCGTCTGGTAGATCGGCTGGGCGCGCGCGCCGGTCGCCGGATCCGGCTTCTGCCCGGCGTGGAGCGAGAGCGTATCGAAACGGGGAAGCTTGGCATCGGCCATGGGCGCCAACGCTACACGAGGCGGCTTCACGAACGCCAGCCCCGCGGCCGGGCTTTACGTGAAGCGAACCTCGGCGAGGATCATGTCGACGGCGCTCCCATCGGCCGATATCGGGAAGTAGCCGGCTTCGAAGCGTCGATGATCCTTCTTCGGCCGCCAGAACATGTTCCCGCGTGTGAAGCGCGGCCGGCGTTCCGACACCACCGTTCCCAGCACCGTGTCGACGTACCTGAGCGTGACCGGACAGGCATATTCGGTCCGGATGGTCGTGCCGGTGACGTTCCGCTCGTTCATGTCGGTGACCGCCGTGCCGACCAGCCGATAACGGAAGTCGCGACCGCTCTCGATCACGTCCAGCAGGAACAGCGACGTCAGATGCTTCTTCAGCTCCAGCGGATCGATGTCGGCGCGAAGCGGGATCGATCGTTCCCCGCGCTTCTCCGCCCAGTAGCCGGCGAGCGCCTGGATCGAGCGATGGCTCGGCCTGTCGAGGAAAGCGAACGGCGCCGAACGGAGATGCGCGGACGAGATCATTGCGCCCCGAGGAAGCACATCTTGCAGAGCAGCACGTCGACCTCGGCGCCGTCCGTCGACAAGGGAAAGTAGCCGCCTTCGAAGCGGCGGAAATCGCGCTCGGGCAGCCAGAACATCTGGCCCGACGCGAAGACCGGCCGGACTTCCGAAACGGCCGGCGCGAAAACGCGAAGGACCGTATCCAGGGCTTCCGGCTGCGATGCGTAAAGATCGCTGAAGCACGAGCCGGTCGCGTCGCGTCCGCTCACCTCGACGATGCGCGTGCCGATGAGGCGGTAGCGATAGTCCCGCCCCGCCTCGAGCACGTCGAGCATGAAAAGCGTTCCCAGGTGCGACTTGATCTCGAGCGGATCGATCTCGTGCCTGCCGGGTGCGCAGCGCGCGCCACGCTTGACCGTCCAATAGGCGTGCAGGTCGTGCATCGCAGGGCTTTCAGGCCGGTCGAGGATCGTCAGATCACGCAAAGTCCATGCTTCTTCGGGAAAGGTTGCGTAAAGGTCATAGCCCGCAATTTTCCGATAGGAAAGCAATTTCCTTTCCGGCATGCAGGCGGCGGGTCCTGTCAACCCTCCCTTGGTCGACCGCCGGCGGCGGCAACGGTCGCCTCGCCAACTTGACCCTTTGGGGTCGGGCCTCTAATAATTTTCCACGTCGGAGCAAGGATTTACCCCTGACCAGGGAAAAAGAATCCACATCCGGCAAGGGCAGGAGGCGTCGGGGCATGGACGGAAGCCATCGCACCACTGTGAGCACGCCCGTGATCGGCAACAGCCGAGCGCGAGCGCGTCTTGCCGGCTGCGACACCTTCCCCAAGGTGCTGGCTGCGAACGCGCGCGACTTCGCCGATCGCCCGGCGAGCCGCGAGAAGGATCTCGGCATCTGGCAGACCTGGACATGGTCGCAGGTGCTGGACGAGACCAGGCGCCTCGCCGCCGGCCTGTCGGCGCTGGGCGCGATGCGCGGCGACAAGATCGCGATCGTCGGCGACAACCGACCGCGCCTCTACTGGACCATGTGCGCGGCACAGGCGATCGGCTGCACCCCGGTGCCGGTCTATCAGGACGCGGTTGCCGCCGAGATGGGCTTCGTCATCGACAACGCCGGCGCCCGCTTCGCCATCGCCGAGGACCAGGAGCAGGTAGACAAGCTGCTCCTGATCAAGGAGACGCATCCTGGCCTCGAGACCATCGTCTTCGAGGACGGCCGCGGCATGCGGCACTACACGCAGCCCTTCCTCCTCTCCTTCGACAAGGTGCAGGAGATGGGAAGCAAGCTACTGGAGAAGGATCCCGGCTTCTTCGAGCGCGAGACCGCCGCCGGCACGGGCAGCGACGTCGCGGTCATGCTCTACACCTCGGGAACCACCGGCCAGCCCAAGGGCGTCGTGCTGTCGCACCGCAATGTGCTGGTGACAGCGCTCAATTCGATCGAGCTGGAAAACCTCACAGAAGCCGAGGAGGTGCTCGCCTACCTGCCGATGGCCTGGGTCGGCGACCACATCTTCTCGCTCGGCCAGGCTTATGTCGCGGGCTTCTGCGTCGGCTGCCCGGAATCGGGCGCGACCGTGATGACCGACCTCCGCGAACTCGGCCCGACCTATTTCTTCGCGCCGCCCCGCATCTGGGAAAACATCCTGACCACCGTGATGATCCGGATGGAGGACGCGGGCGCGATCAAGCGCTGGCTGTTCAAGAAGTTCATGGATCACGCGCGCCGCGTCGGTCCGGCGCTGCTCGACGGGAAGCCCGTTCGGCTTCTCGACCGCCTGCTCTATCGCCTCGGCGACCTGCTGGTATACGCGCCGCTCCGCAACACGCTGGGCTTCTCGCGCATCCGGCTTGCCTACACCGCGGGCGAGGCGATCGGACCCGACATCTTCGACTTCTATCGCTCGCTCGGCGTCAACGTGAAGCAGCTCTACGGCATGACCGAGGCGGCGGTCTTCATCTGCATCCAGCCGGACGGCGAGGTGCGCCCCGATACGGTCGGCCCGCCGGCGCCCGAGGTCGAGGTCAAGATCGCGGAGTCGGGCGAGGTGCTGTTCAAGAGCCCGGGCGTCTTCCAGACCTACTACAAGAACGACAAGGCGACGACGGAAACCAAGACCGACGACGGCTGGGTCAGAACGGGCGATGCCGGATTCTTCGGCGCCGACGGCCACCTCCGCATCATCGACCGCGCCAAGGATGTGGGTAAGCTCGCCGACGGCAGCCTGTTCGCGCCGAAGTACATCGAGAACAAGCTCAAGTTCTTCCCCTACATCAAGGAAGCGGTCGCCTTCGGCGCCGGGCGCGACCATGTCGCAGTCTTCGTCAACATCGACCTGGCCGCGGTCGGCTACTGGGCCGAGCGCAAGGGCATCGTCTATGGCGGCTACACCGAGCTCGCCGCACATGAGGAAGTCTATAAGCTGATCAAGGACTGCGTCGAACAGGTCAACCGCGACCTCGCAGCCGAGACGACGCTTGTGGCCTCGCAGATCAAGCGCTTCCTGGTGCTGCACAAGGAGCTGGACGCCGACGACGGCGAGCTGACCCGCACGCGCAAGGTGCGCCGCGGCTTCGTCCAGGACCGCTACGAACCGCTGGTCGCCGCCCTCTTCTCGGACGCTAAGCGCGCGCATATCGAGACCGAGGTCGTCTTCGAGGACGGCCGCAAAGGCCGTATCCAGGCCGACCTCGCGATCGCCGAGGCCGAGCGTTATCCGCTGACGCCGCTCAAGAAGGCGAGCTGATGACCGGAGGGGGACGCAGGATCGGCGACACGCTGCTGAAGGTCGACAACATCAGCCTCTCCTTCGGCGGCGTGCGCGCGCTCAGCGACGTCAGCTTCGACATCAAGGCGCACGAGATCCGCGCCATCATCGGCCCGAACGGTGCCGGCAAGAGCTCGATGCTGAACGTGATCAACGGCTTCTACCACCCGCAGCAGGGCACGATCACCTTCAAGGACATCGCGCGATCCGACATCGGCCCCTATGACGCGGCCAGCCGCGGCATCGCGCGCACCTTCCAGAACATCGCGCTGTTCCGCGGCATGTCGACGCTCGACAACATCATGACCGGCCGGCTCCTGAAGATGAAGCGCAACCTCCTCTGGCAGGCGCTCTACTGGGGCCCGGCCAGGCGGGAGGAGATGGAGCACCGCGAAGTGGTCGAGCGGATCATCGACTTCCTCGAGATCCAGTCGATCCGCAAGGTCCCTGTCGGCCGGCTGCCCTATGGATTGCAGAAGCGGGTCGAGCTCGGCC
>CAZZLX010000397.1:0-4345 GCA_964655235.1 uncultured Rhizobium sp. | reverse complement strand
GTCGCCTTCAAGATCTCCTTCATCGTGACGTCGTTCGCGAGCGAGCTCGGCGGCATGAGCATGTCGATGCTGCCCACGGGCTGGCTGACCGAAAACGGCTCGACGCTGTTCTTCACGCTGATCATGACCGGAATCGTCTGCATCCTGCTCGGCTGCGGCGTGCCGACGACGGCTAACTACATCATCATGGTTACGGTGGCGGCGCCAGCGCTCGGCATGCTGGGCGTGCAGCCGATCGTCGCCCACTTCTTCGTCTTCTATTACGGCGTGCTCGCCGACATCACGCCGCCGGTCGCGCTCGCGGCCTATGCCGGCGCGAGCATGGCGGGCGCCGATCCGTTCCGGACGGGCAACACCGCCTTTCGCCTCGCCCTCGGCAAGGTTTTGGTGCCCTTCGTCTTCGTCTATGGCCCAGCGATGTTGATCGTGACGCCGGACTTCACCTGGGCGGCGTTCGTCGTCACCACGCTCGGCTGCGCCGCCGGCATCGTGCTGCTGTCCATGGCCTTCGGCGGCTACGGCCTGGCGCCGCTGGCGGCATGGGAGCGCATCGTGCTGGGGGTCGCGGCGCTGCCGACCATCGCGCCGGGGCTGCCGAGCACGCTGGCGGGCCTCGCGGTCGCGAGCCCGATCCTGATCCGCCAAGTGATCAAGAACCGAGCCGCCGCGCGGCCGGTGGCCGGCTAGACGAGGTCGGGAATGCGCCCGAAGACGGCGCCGCCGAGGACCATGTCGACGAGGTCGCCGTCCGTCGCCAGCGGCAACAGCACGCGGTCGTACCGGTAGACTCGGCGGTCGCGCCCGACCAATTCGCTGCGGTGGCAGACCGGGCGCCGGGTCCTCACGATCTCGCGGTAGTGGCCGATGATGGTCTCGCGCATCGCCGGCGCGATGGCGACGTCCAGGTTACGGCCGGTGTCGTCGCTGGCCGCGTGGTTGACGATATGAGTCCCGATCAGCCGCCAGCGGAAGCGTTCGCCGCCGTCGAGCACGTCGGCGAGGAAGACGTGCGGCAGCAGCGCGGAGCCGATCATGACCGGGTCCAGGTGCTGCCGCCCCGGGAGCCCCGACGGAACCAGGTGACGCCAATAGGCGACGAGCTGCGCCAGGCGCCCGGCCGGCTCGATCGCTTCGAATGCCGATTCCTGAAGATCGACCGACGCCAAAATCTTCTCCGAAAGCCCTTGATGCCCGGCGGAAACGCCGAAGGGTGGCAGCAAATAGGGCCTGGAGCTTACTTACAGGTTAATCCCGGCGCGGTGATGCGCATCACGCGGCCTTGGGCGGCCCGGGCGTGAAGACCGCTCCGCCCAGCACCGTGTCGACGGAGGCGCCGTCGGTGGCCAGGACCGGCAGCAGCAGGCGTTCGTAGCGATAGATGCGCAGATCGCGGCCGGGGAAGTTGCCCCGATGGCAGAGCGGCCGGCGCTCGCGGACCACGCGCTGATAGTGACCGATGATGGTCTCGCGCATGATCGGCGCGATGCTGATCTCCAGGTAGAGGCCGGTGTCGTCGGTGCCGGCATGGCGGACGATATGCTGGCCGATCAGCCGCCAGCGGAACCGGCGGCCTTCCTCGAGGACGTCGACCATGAAGACATGCGGCAGCAGCGCCGGGTTCATGTCCATCAGGTCGATCTGGTCGCGGCGCGCGATCCCGCCCTTGCCGACCCGCTCCCAATAGGCGAGCAGCTGAGCGAGCCTGCCTTCAGGCTCGATCTCCGTGAAGACGCCCGGAGGAGCCACGTCGCTAGAGCGCTTTCACCGCGGCGAGCACCGCCTCGACATGCCCCGGCACCTTGACCTTGCGCCAGACGCTGCGGACCACGCCCTTCCCGTCGATCAGGAACGTGGCGCGCTCGATACCCATGTACTTGCGGCCATAGAGGCTTTTCTCGACCCAGGTGCCGAACGCCTCGCAGGCCTTCCCCTCGGTGTCTGACATCAGCGGGAAGGAGAGGTCGTACTTGGCCGCGAACTTGTCGTGGCTCGCGACCGTGTCCTTGGAGACGCCGATAACCTCGGCGCCGGCCTTCTTGAACTTAGGCATCGCCGCCTGGAAATCCTGCGCCTCCTTGGTGCAGCCAGAGGTGTTGTCCTTCGGGTAGAAGTAGACGACCACGGGCTTGCCCTTGAGCTTGGACAGCGCGAGCTCGCCGCCGCCGGAGACCGGAAGCGTGACGGCGGGGGCCTTGTCGCCGACGTCGAGGGTCATGAAGTCGCTTCCTTCTTCTGCGCCTCGGCGGGCTCGTCGATGAGCCGCCGATAGAAATCGCGAACCCAGCCGGCGGTCGCGTCGACCTTGGCCGTGAGCGCGTCGAGATCCGGCGCGCCGCCTGCCTTCACCAGGGCATTCCGGACGCCTTCGGACGCGGTCTTGGGATCGAAGTCGCCGCCAGTGGTGACACGGAGAAAACCCTGCAGCCGGCGCCAGAGCGCCATCGCCTCGATGAGGCGGTCGGCGTCGGCACGATCGATCGCACCGGCCTCGGCGAGACGACCAAGGGCGTCGGTGGTGTTGGCGGCGAGCACGTCGGGAGTCCTTGGCGCGTGGAGAAGCTGGAGATACTGGGCGAGGAACTCGATGTCCACCATTCCGCCCGGCCGGTGCTTCACTTTCCAGGGAGACGTCTCGGGATGCTCCTTGGCCATGCGCTGGCGCATGTCGGCGACGTCGGCGAGCAGCTTCCGCGGGTCGCGCGGACTGGTCAGGATCTTCCTCACCGCGGCGGCGGCGGTGTCCATCAGAGTTTTCGGCCCTGCGATCGGCCGCGCCCTGGTCAGTGCCATGTGCTCCCAGGTCCAGGCCTCGGTCATCTGGTAGCGGACGAAGCCGTCGAGGTTGGAAGCGATCGGCCCCTTGTTGCCTGAAGGTCGCAGCCGCATGTCGACTTCGTAGAGCGATCCTTCGGCGGTGCGCACCGTCAGGCCCGCGATCAGCCGCTGGCTCCAGCGGCCGAAGTAGAGGCCGGCCTGAAGCGGCTTCACGCCGTCGGAGTCGAGATCGACCGGCGCGTCGTAGACGAAGATCATGTCGAGATCGGAACCGATGTTCATTTCGCGGCTGCCGAGCTTGCCGAGCGCCAGGACCGCCATGCCGGCATCAGGCACGCGGCCATGGGCTTCGATCAGAAGACGCCCGGTCCGCTCCGCCAAGCGGTCGACGACGGCCTCGGCGATGTCGGTGATCGCCGTCGCCAGCTGATCGGCGTCACTGTCGCCGGAGAGCACGCGGAGGCCGAGCGCGAACTTGCGGTCCTCGGCCCAGCGCCGGGTGAGGTCGAGCACCGCCTCGTAGCCATCGGCGTCCTCGAGCGCGTGATCGAGCTCGGCCTTCAGCGCGTCAACGCCCGGCGGCGGCGCCATCGCGCCGGGCGTCAGCACCGCCTCCAGCCGCGTCGGGCGGTTGCCGAGCGCTTCGGCCAGGTGCGGCGCTGATCCCATCACCTCAGAGAGGAGGGCCAGCAGCCGCGGGTTCTGGTGCAGCAGCGAGAACACCTGCACGCCGGCCGGCAGCGCCTTCAGGAACGCATCGAAGCGGAGGAACGCGCCGTCCGCATCCGAGGTCCTGGCCAGCGCCTCCAGCAGCGCCGGCATCAGCTCGGTCAGGATCTGGCGCGCGCGTTCGCTGCGGGTCGCGCGATAGCGCCCGTGGTGCCAGCCGCGCACGGTGGCGCAAACCATCGAGGCATCGCGGTAGCCTAGCCTGGTCAGCGTCTCGATCGTGCCGGGATCGTCCTCGGTGCCGGTGAAGACGAGATTGCCGGGTCCGGAAAGCGACGGCGCCTCCTCGAACAGCCGCGCGTAGCGGCGCTCGACGCGCTTCAGCACCTTGGTGATCGCCACACCGAAGGCATCCGCGTCGGGATAGCCTAGAAACGCTGCGAGCCGTTCGAGCCCGGCGGCGTCCTCCGGTAGCGTCTGAGTCTGCTCGTCGGCGATCATCTGCAGGCGGTGCTCGACCGTCCGCAACGTACGGTAGGCGTCGGCGAGATCGTCGGCGGCGTCGCGCGTCACGTGGCCGGATGCCACCAGCGCGTTCATCGCCTCGATGGTCGGGCGCAGGCGCAGGCTCGGATCGCGTCCGCCCCAGATCAGCTGCTGGGTCTGAGCGAAGAACTCGATCTCGCGGATTCCGCCGCGGCCGAGCTTGACGTTGTGGCCAGCGACCGCGATGTCGGCGCCGCCCTTGGCGGCGTGGATCTGGCGCTTGATCGAATGGATGTCGCGGATTGCGGCGAAGTCCAGGTGCTTGCGCCACACGAACGGCTTCAGGTGCGCCATGAAGCGCCTGCCGGCGGCGATGTCGCCGGCCACCGGCCGGCCCTTGATCATCGCCGCCCGT
>CAZZLX010000396.1:0-4363 GCA_964655235.1 uncultured Rhizobium sp. | reverse complement strand
CGTTCTGGCTGATGCGATCGCGGCACGCTCCGCCTCGGAAAGCGGGCCGGCCAGCGCCTCTCCCCGCATCGTCGCGAGCAGCCAGGACTGGTAGAGCCGGTTGCGCGGCGCCGCCAGCGTCGCCGATGCCTCGGCAAGATCGATCGGCGCCGAGACCGAGGCCGCCGCCCGCACCGACGGTGATGCGCCTTCGCCCAGGAACTTGAGCAGCACGTTGCCACCGAGCGAATACCCGACCAGCGCGATGCCGCTTTCGGTCAACCGCTCAGGCAGCTCTCCGAGCGCACGTCTCACATCCTCGGAGCGACCCGCATGGTACTGGCCACGGCACCGGGGGAGCGACGGGCCGGTGCCGCGCAAATTGAGGCGAAGCACGCCGAAGCCCGTGTCGAGGAGATGCGCGGCTGAAGCGCGCAGGTAGAGCGAGTCCTCGGCGCCTGCCAATCCATGGATCAGGACGACGAGCGGCCGCGTAGAGTCCGTACCCCGATGGTACATGGCGGCGAGCGCGTCGCCGTCGCCGAGATCGAGCCAGAGGCGCTCGCCCGGCGGCAGCGCATGGCGCGGCTGGACGATTTGGTTGCGGATGGTCTGTAGATGACCGCCGATCCAGGGCCAGCGCGGCCGGAACGGCTCGATCATGCGCGCTTCGGCGCCGCCGTTTCCGCTTTCGCCTCTTCTTCTTCCTCGTCGCCGGCAGTGATGAAGTCGCGCACGAGCGCGACCTGATCCTCGCTCATCAGCGCCGGTGCATGACCGACGCCCTTGATCTCGACCACCTCGGCCTTCGGGCCCGTCTTCGCCATCCGCTCGGCAGTCGCGCGGCTGAGCAGCCTGCTCTTCTCGCCCCGCAGCAGGAGCACCGGGCACTGGATCCGCTCCCAGATCTCCCAGGTCGGCGGCGGCGCCTTCTCCGGCGGCTTCCTGAACGGCAGGCCTATGGCGGGATCGTAGTGGAGTCCATAACCGCCTTCGGGGTGGCGCATGACGCTGTGGGTCGTCATCTCGCTCCACTGCGCGTCGGTCAGCGCGCCGAAATCGGCATGCACCTTCTTCAGGTAGTCCGCGACCTCGCCGAGACGCTTGAAGCGCGGGTCCTGGCCGACATAGGTGGAGATCGCGCTGATGCCCTCGAGCTCGAGCTGCGGGCCGATGTCGTTCAGCACGAGACGGCGGATCAGCTCCGGCCGCTCGGAGGCGAGCTGCATGCCGATGAGGCCGCCGAGCGAGGTGCCGACCCAGTCGATCCCTTCGAAGCCCAGGTGGTCGAGCAGCCCCGACATATGCGCGACATAAGTGTCGACGTTGTAGAGCTTCTTGTCGGTGAGCCACCCCGAGCGGCCGCGGCCGACCAGGTCCGGGCAGACGATGCGCCTCTGCTTCGAGAGGCCCTTGGCGACCTCGTCGAAGTCGCGACCTTGACGCGTGAGGCCGTGGACGCAGACCACCCGCTTCGGGTGCATCCGCGGTCCCCAGTCGTAGTAGTTGAGTCGGACCGTCTCGCCCGGCCCGAAGGCTGCCCAGCTTCCGTCGATCATGGCATCGAGGCTACATGGCCCCGCCGGATTCCGTCCACTCCGGGCCTTGAGGGCGTCCGGGGCATCGGATAGTGTCCGGCCGCCTGCATTCGGTCGGGCTTCGTTATTTCGAGATTCTCCATTCTTTAAAGACGGACATTTTCCATGCTGTTTTATTCCCAGGAGCGCATCGCGCTGTTCATCGACGGCGCGAATCTCTACTCCGCCGCCCGCGGCCTCGGCTTCGACATCGACTACAAGAAGCTGCTCGACCTGTTCGCAAACAAGGGACGGCTGATCCGCGCCTTCTACTACACCGCCCTCCTCGAGGATCAGGAGTACTCGCCGCTCCGGCCGCTGGTCGACTGGCTCGACTACAACGGCTACACAGTCGTGACCAAGCCGGCGAAGGAGTTCACCGACGCCCAGGGTCGCCGGCGCTTCAAGGGCAACATGGACATCGAGCTCGCGATCGACATGCTCGAGCTCGCCGGCTCCGTCGACCACATCGTGCTTTTCTCCGGCGACGGCGACTTCCGCCGTCTGGTCGAGGCGACCCAGCGGCGCGGCGTGCGCGTCACCGTGGTCTCGACGATCCGCTCGCAGCCGCCGATGGTCGCAGACGAGCTTCGCCGACAGGCCGACCACTTCACCGACCTCGTCGACATCGCCCCGCAGATCCAACGCCAGCACCAGCCGCGCGATCCGAATGCGCCGGCGCGCGAACCGCGCCAGCCGCGTCCGCAGGACTCCCTGCCGCCGACCGATCCCGACGCCCCGGGGTTCGGCGGTCGCGCGCCGGGCTTCCTGAATGCCGAGCGCTGAAGAGCGTCCGAGCGTTCCGGAACCTGGGCGCGACTGCCCTCTTTGCCCGCGCCTCAAGGCGTTCCGCGACGACAACCGCGTCAAGTACCCGGACTTCTTCAACGCCCCCGTCCCGTCCTTCGGCGATCCAAAGGCACGCATCCTCGTCGTCGGCCTGGCACCGGGCCTCAAAGGCGCCAACCGGACCAGCCGCCCCTTCACCGGCGACTATGCCGGCGACCTGCTCTACGCGACTCTCGCCCGCCACGGGCTGACACGCGGCACCTATCGGCAGCACGCGGAAGACGGCTTCGCGCTGGTCGGCTGCCGGATCACGAACGCGGTCCGCTGCGTGCCGCCACAGAACAAGCCGCTGCCAGTCGAGGAGGCGACCTGCCGGAAATTCCTCGTCGGTGAGATCGCGGCGCTTCCCAACCTCAAGACGATCCTGGCGCTCGGCGTCGTCGCGCACAGCTCGGTGCTGCGCGCCTTCGGCTGCAAGCTCTCTGGATTTCCGTTCAAGCACGGGGCGCTGCACGAGCTGCCGAACGGCATCGCGCTCGCCGACAGCTACCATTGCTCGCGCTACAACACGAACACCGGCGTGCTGACCGATGCGATGTTCGACGAGGTCGTACGGAGGATCGCCGCCCGATGACGACCGACTTCCCGACCGTCGAGGAGATGGCCGCGCGCACGCGGAAGCTCGCGGCGGACGGCATCGACGTGCAGACGCTCGGCAAGAGCCGGAACGGCCGGACGATCGAGATGATCAGCATCGGCGACGGCCCGCTCTCGGCGCTGGTCGTCGGCGCGCCGCACCCGAACGAGCCCGCGGGCTGCGCCACGGCGGAGCTCCTGATCGAGCGCCTGCTCGCCGGCACCATGCCGCGCGACAGGTTTCGCTGGCACATCATCAAGGCGATCGACATCGACGGGCTCGCGATGAACCAGGGCTGGTTCAAGGGGCCGCGGACGCACGCGAGCTACATTCAGCACTTCTTCCGGCCCGCATTCGAGCGCCAACCCGAATACGCCTTCCCGCTCGCCAGCGGCACCTATGCGTTCGCGACCCCGACGCCGGAGACCGAGTGCTGGATGCGCGCGCTCGACATCGCCAGGCCGCAGCTCCAGGCATCGCTGCACGGATCGGAGTTCGGCGGCGCCTTCTTCCTGACGACGGAGGCTATCCCGGCGCTGACCGCCAAGATCTCGGGCGCAGTCGCCGAAACCGGCCTCGGACTCAACACCGTCGGCGACACCGGCTACTGGGAGCCGGCCTACGCGCCGGCCTTCTTCCCGCTGCACAGCCTGGCCGAGCCGGGCAAGCTGCCGCAGGACTGGCGTGCGGGCAACTCGAGCTGCGGCTATGCGCGCGACCGCTACGGTACGTTCAGCCTGATGCCGGAAGTACCGCTGTGGTCGAGCCGGATCCTGTTCGACGAGTCCGACACCGCCTTCTCGCTCGGCGACGTGGCGATGCTCGCGCGCACGTTGAACGCCGAGATCGGGGGCGCCATCGGCCGCGACCTGCCGAGGCTCATGCAGGCTCCGCTTTCCGGCGACGACCTCGAGCTGCAGCTCGCCCTGGAGCAGGCCGAGCGCGGCGCCAAGGCCGCCGGCGCGCCGTCGAACGAACGGCCGGCACCGGGACCGAAGCTCACCCGCCGCGAGTACGCGCTCCGCGCGCTCAAGACGCGGATGGCGCTGGTCCGCCCCTTCGCGATGCTGCGCCGGCTGGCGCAGTCGCTCGCCGATCAAGGCCATGCCGACGCCAAAGGGATCGCCGCCGCGACACAGACGACGATGAGCGGCAAGATGACGATCATCCGGAAGGAAGCGGGCCTGGAGCCGGTACCGACCGAGGTGCTGGCCGGGCTTCAGCTGGCGGCGCTCATGGCGTCGGCGGAGACGATCGGCGCGAGAAGCTAGCCGGCTAGCCCTTGTCCCGCATCAGGCGGCCCTTCTCGCGCTGCCAGTCGCGCTTCTGCTCGGTCGCGCGCTTGTCGCCCTTCTGCTTGCCCTTGGCGAGGCCGAGCTGG
>CAZZLX010000395.1:0-4369 GCA_964655235.1 uncultured Rhizobium sp. | reverse complement strand
CCAATCCTTTGCATTGACCGGTGCCGGCGGTGGCCGCATGGACGGGACCCGGGGGCGGCGCTAAGTTCGGACATGACTTTGATGCACGAAGTGGTGGCCGTTTTGACGAGGGCGCCGGCGCTATGACCATGCAGCCGGGCTCGCGGGCACCGAGCCAGGAATACATGCTGCTGGACTATCTCCAGCGGCTCGGCCGGAACCTCGAAGGCCGTCGCGCGGTGCATATCCACCTTTCGCGCCTCCGGCCCCAGAATCGGCGCGACTATCACATCAAGATCGCGGCCGCGACCTTCGAAGGCATCGTGCAGAACTTCGAAGGCCAGACCTTCATCCTGTCGAACTCCGACATCTTCTTCGTCTGCAAAGGCGCTTCGGTCACCGACATCGACACGGCGGTGATGAAGGTGCGGTTCCTCTTCAGCGAGGACCCGCTTTCCCAGGGCGAGGACGAGGAGGACCTGGCGCGCTTCTGCACCTGGTACAACCTCGAGCTTCAATACGACGAAGTGTTCCAGATGGTGCAGCAGGCCCATCGGGAACGCGAACGCAAGTCGCGCCTGTCGGTCGCGGCCGAGGCCGCCGCCGACCTCAAGGGCAAGAGCACGCGCAAGCCCATCGATCCCGAGCAGCTCGGCAAGCTCGAAGGCTTCCTGCAGCGCGCCGACCTCTCGAACCTGATGCGTCGCCAGCCGGTCTGCGCGATCGCGCCGGGCTCGACCACGCCGCAGCCGGTGTTCCGCGAGCTCTACATCTCGATCGCCGACCTGCAGCAGACGGTGCTTCCGGAGTTCGATCTCTCTGGCAACATCTGGCTGTTCCAGCACCTGACCCATGTGCTCGACCAGCGCATGCTGTCGCTGCTCATGCGCAACGACGACACGACGATCGCGAGCTCGTTCTCGATCAACATGAACGTCGGCACCATCCTCTCGCCGGCGTTCCTCAACTTCGACTCGTCGCTGAAGGCGGTCGCGCGCGGCACCGTCGTCATCGAGCTTCAGAAGATCGACATCTTCGGCGACATGGGTGCCTTCATGTTCGCGCGCGACTTCATGCGCGAGCGAGGCTACCGCATCTGCCTCGACGGCATGAACCATCTGACCCTGCAGTTCATCGACCGCGAGCGCCTCGGCCTCGACCTGATCAAGCTGGTGTGGACGCCGGACATGAACGACGACGCCACCGGCCGCCGGCAGACCGAGATCAAGGAGCACATCGACCGCTCCGGCCGCGCCCGCATCATCCTCTGCCGCTGCGACTCCGAAGAGGCGATCCGCTTCGGCCAGTCGATGGGCATCACGATGTTCCAGGGCCGGATCATCGACAAAATGCTGCAGTCGGAGCGGCGCGTCGGCTGACGCCGGCGCTTTCCGACCTCAGTCTCTCGGGGCGTGCTTGGCGAGGATGCGCTGGAGCGTGCGGCGGTGCATGCGGAGGCGCCTGGCGGTCTCGGAGACGTTGCGGTCGCACTGCTCGAAGACGCGCTGGATGTGCTCCCAGCGTACCCGGTCGGCCGACATCGGGTTCTCCGGCGGCGGCGCCATGGTCGTGGCGCCTCTCGCCATCAGCGCGGCCTCGATCGCGTCCGCGTCGGCCGGCTTCGGCAGGTAGTCGACGGCGCCTGCCTTCACGGCCGCGACCGCGGTTGCGATGTTGCCGTAACCGGTGAGGACGACGACGCGCACGTCCGGCCGCGCGGTCCTGAGGGCCTGGACCACGTCGAGGCCGCTGCCGTCGCCGAGCCGGAGGTCGACCACGGCGAAGGCCGGCGGCGATCCGGCCGCATGCGCCTTGCCGGCGGCGACCGAGTCGGCGGTCGCTACCTCGAATCCCCGCTTCTCGAGCGCCCGGGCGAGCCGGGTGCGGAGCGGTTCGTCGTCGTCGACGATCAGGAGCGTCTGGTCCGACGCGGGCTGGAACATCTCTAGCGCTCGCTCAAGGAGCTGCGGGGAGCTTCCAGTATGGCGCGATCCCAGCGGACCACAACCCTGGCGCCGCCTTCGGGGCGGTTGTCGAAGGCCACGTCGGCCCCCCCGCGGTCGAGCAGCGAGAGTGCGATGAACACGCCGAGGCCCATATGCCCGCCGCCGCCGGAGCGGCTGGAGACGTAAGGCTCGCCGAGTTCGGCCAGGACCATCGGCGAGAAGCCCGGTCCGTCGTCGAGAATCGCGATCCGGGCTTCGGTCTCGTCCCAGCCGGTCTCGACCACGACCCGGCTGCGGGCGAACTGGACCGCGTTCTGGATCAGGGTGCCGAGACCGTGGAGGAGTTCGGGCGTCCGCGGGACAACCGGCTCGGCCGCCCCGTCCTCGCCCTTCTGCGCGAAATCGACCTCGACCTCGTCCTTCTCGTACGGGAGGGCCGCGAGCTCGACCAGGGCCGATAGCGGCAGCCGCTCGAACGGCGTCGCCGGGTCGACCTCCTCCGGCAGATGGGAAAGCTGGGCCAGGATCTCGCTGCAGCGCTGGCTCTGGCTCACCAGGAGCCGCACGTCGTCGGCGTAGGGCGAGTCGGCCGGCACGTCCCGCGCCAGTTCCTTGGCGGCGACCGCGATGGTGGAGAGCGGCGATCCGAGCTCGTGCGCCGCTGCCGCCGCCAGGCCGCCGAGGGCTGAGATCCGCTGCTCGCGGGCAAGCGCCATCTGGGTCGCCGACAGCGCGTCCGACATGCGCCGCGCCTCCTCGGCGACGGCGAAGGTATAGCTCGCCATGAAGACGATGGCGCAGACTAACGCCACCCAGAGGCCCAGCGCCACCATCCGTGACGGCTCGATCCAGACGAAGGGCGCGGGCAGCGGCAGGTGCCAGAACGCCATCACCGAGACCAGGAAGATCGCCAGTCCCGAGAGCGCGATCGTCGTGGTCCGCGAGAGAACGGTCGCAGAGATCGTGACCGGAGCCAGGATCAGCACGGCGAAGGGGTTGTAGAGGCCGCCGGTCAGGAACAGCAGCGCCGAGAGCTGCAGCAGGTCGTATGTCAGGAACAGCGTCGCCTGGCGATGGTCGATGCGCCCGCCGGTCGGCGGGCTCAGCTGCAGGACGAGGTTGAGCAGGCCGGAGACGCCGACGATGCCGAGGGCCAGGACCATCGGCAGGTCGAGGCCGAAGCCGAGATGGACGACGAAGAGCGCGACCGCCTGGCCGATGACGCCGATCCAGCGGATCAGCATCAGGGTGCGGAAGCGCACGGGGCCCGACGGCACCGTCCGGGGCCGTGCCCGGTTCGGACTCAGGCCCGGTTCCGATCCTCTCAGCTCGGCCGGGACGGTGGTCACGCTGTTGGCCTTGTCATCTATCCCTTCCTATATTCCCCATGATGGCGCACGCGGCAATCGAGGTCGACGGCCTCACCAAGCGGTTCGCGACGGTGACGGCGGTGGACGGAATTACCTTTTCGGTCGAGACCGGCACGACGGTGGCATTGCTCGGCGGCAACGGCGCCGGCAAGACCACCACGCTGGCGATGCTGCTGGGCCTGCTCGAGCCGACCGAAGGCCGGGTCCGGGTGCTCGGCCACGACATGCGGCATGAGCGCGCCCACGTGCTGCCGCGCATGAACTTCTCGTCCCCCTATGTCGACGTGCCCCACCGGCTGTCGCCGCGCCAGAACCTCAAGATCTACGGCCACCTCTACGGCATCGAGAACCTTCGCGAGCGGATCGACACGCTGATCGGCGACCTCGACCTCAAGGATTTCGCCGACCGGCCGGTCGGCAGCCTCTCGGCCGGGCAGCGGACGCGCGTGGCGCTGGCGAAGGCGCTGGTCAACGAGCCGGAGCTGCTGCTGCTCGACGAGCCGACGGCGTCCCTCGATCCCGACACCGGCGACTGGGTGCGGTCCTACCTCGAGCGCTACCAGCATCGGGTCAAGGCGACGATCCTGCTCGCCTCCCACAACATGGGCGAGGTCGAACGGCTCTGCAGCCACGTGCTGATGATGCGGAAGGGCCAGATCGTCGACCGCGGCGCGCCGGCCGAGCTGATCGGCCGCTACGGCCGCGAAACTCTGGAGCAGGTGTTCCTCGACATCGCCCGCGGGCAGGGATTGGCTGCCGAATGACCTTCGCGGTCCGCCAGAAGTCGCCGGTCGGCCTCTCCTTCGGCCGCATAAACGCGATCGTGCTGCGCCACTACTATCTGCTCAAGGGCTCGTGGGCGCGGATCCTGGAGCTCGCCTACTGGCCGGCGATGCAGATGATCATCTGGGGATTCACCACCCAGTTCTTCATCAGCCATTCGAGCTGGGTGGCGCAGGCGACCGGCGTGCTGCTGGCGGCAGTCCTGCTCTGGGACATCGTGTTCCGCGCCCAGCTCGGCATCACCGTCTCCTTCCTCGAGGAGCACTGGTCGCGCAATCTCGCCAACCTGTT
>CAZZLX010000394.1:0-4369 GCA_964655235.1 uncultured Rhizobium sp. | reverse complement strand
GAGCCGTTGTCGCCCTTGATCGGCTTCGCCATGAAGGTGGCGGTCTTGCCGTAGTTGTGGGCGACCATGTGCACGACGTACTTGTAGATCTGCATCTGGTCGGCGCACTTCACGAGCGTGTTGTATTTGAATCCAAGCTCGTGCTGCGCAGGCGCCACCTCGTGGTGGTGCTTTTCGACGTCGAGGCCCATCTCCTCCATCATCGTCAGCATCTCGCCGCGGAGATCCTGCTCGGAGTCGACCGGCGGAACCGGGAAGTAGCCGCCCTTCACCGGCGGGCGATGACCCATGTTGCCTTCTTCGTACTTGCGGTCGGTGTTGTAGGGACCTTCCTGCGAGTCGACCCGGTACGAGACCTCATTCATCGAGACCTTGAAGCGGACGTCGTCGAAAACGAAGAACTCGGCCTCGGGGCCGAAGTAGCCGACTTCGCCGATGCCGGAGCCCGAGATGTGGGCCTCGGCGCGCTTGGCGACCGAACGCGGGCAGCGCGAATAGGCCTGGCCGGTCGACGGCTCGAGCGTGTCGCAGGCGATGATCAGCGTCGGCTGGGCGGTGAACGGATCCATCACCGCGGTCGAGAGATCGGGCATCAGGGTCATGTCGGACTCGTTGATCGCCTTCCACCCGGCGATCGACGAACCGTCCATCATGAAGCCTTCGACCAGCGACTCTTCGTCGACCGTGCGGACGTGCTGGCTCAGGTGCTGCCACTTGCCGCGCGGATCGGTGAAGCGCAGGTCGACGTACTTCACGTCGTGCTGCTTGATCATTTCCATGATCTTCTTAGGCGTCGTCATATCGTCCTCTTTCATTGGGAGAGAGCTTTAAGCACTAGGCGGGAGGGACAACAGGAGAAGCAGGCGCGCGGAGCAGCGCCGACGCGTCAGATCGCGTCGGTGCCGCGCTCGCCGGTGCGGATGCGGATGGCTTCCTCGATCGAGGAAACGAAGATCTTGCCGTCGCCGATGCGGCCGGTGTGGGCGGCCTTCTGGATCGCCTCGATCGCGCGTTCCACCAGCGCGTCATCGAGCACGACCTCGACCTTCACCTTGGGCAGGAAGTCGACCACGTACTCGGCGCCGCGATAGAGTTCGGTGTGGCCCTTCTGGCGGCCGAAGCCCTTGGCCTCGGTCACGGTGATGCCCTGGATGCCGACCTCGTGCAGGGCTTCCTTCACCTCGTCCAGCTTGAAGGGCTTGATGATCGCCTCGATCTTCTTCATCTCGATCTCTGGTCAGCCGCGGGGAAGGGAACCCCGCCGCGGCAGCGGGGTTTTGGCGCCTTCGAGTGCAGGCCCCATGCCAGGGGTAAAAGCCCGCAAATCGGCGGATGCGGAGATGACACGGGCATCTGAGTGCACAAATAAGAGGCAATCGATCAAAAAGGCGGCGCCTCACTTGGGGCGAACCGGTCCGTAGAAGACGACCCAGACCTGGAAGTCGGGTGAGAAATCGAGGAAGCGGTGGTCCTCGTGGGCGGCAACGAAGAGCACGTCCCCCGGGCCGCAGGGTACCTTCTCGGCCTCCCGTTTGAAGGTGCCGGTCCCCGAGATCACGAAATAGAGCTCGTCCCGGTCGTGCGGCACCTGGTTGTCGAGGCCCTTGGGCGCGTAATGGCGGAGTTCGACGCCGTCCGCCTCGAAAACCTGCTTCGAGACCCGTCCGGGCGGGAAGGGCAGATGGTCGAGGTCCGAAACCTTGGTCAGCGTTCTGGGCTGGGACACGTGTTCCTCCTTAATATCGGATAAGCTAGCCGAGCACCGGTCGCGGCGCGATGCCAGAGACGGCCGCGATCGCTTCTCCCCTCTACTGTCCCGGTGCACGTGCCGGTACGGCCGGCCGGAACCTCGCCCGTGGCGTGCCGTTCCCCTTCTCGAATGAGGAGAGGAAACGGTGATGGCCAAGGCGGCTGATCTGCTTGTCGACGCGTTGATCGAGGCTGGCGTCGAGATCGTGTTCGGCCTGCCGGGCGATGGCATCAACGGCATCATGGAGGCGCTACGCCAGCGGAAGGACCGGATCCGCTTCGTTCAGGTGCGCCATGAGGAGGCCGCGGCGTTCATGGCGGTCGCCTACGGCAAGTGGACCGGCAAGCTCGGCTGCTGTCTCGCCACCTCGGGTCCCGGCGGCGTGCATCTGCTGACCGGCCTCTACGACGGAAAATGCGACGGCGTGCCGGTGCTGGCGATCACCGGCCTGCCGTATCACGACCTCATCGACACGGCGACGCAGCAGGACGTCGACCTCGACGACCTGTTCGACGACGTCGCAGCCTACTCGGCCCGCATCATGAGCGCGCGCCATGTCGGCAACGCGATGGTGCGCGCCTGCAGGATGGCCTGGGCGCGCCGCGGCGTCGCCCATGTCTCGATTCCCGTCGACGTGCAGGAACAGGAAGAGGAGGCGGCGAAGCCGTCGGAGCGCAACAAGGAGCACAAGGTCTCGTTCGCGCGCGAGACCAGCGAGGTCCGCCCGCCCGAGGCGGCGGTCGAGCGCGCGGCGGGCATCCTCAATGCTGGCAGCCGTGTCGCGATCCTGGCCGGGCAGGGTGCCGCCGGCGGCCGCGGCGAGCTGATCGAGGTCGCCGAGCGCCTCGGGGCGCCGATCGTGAAGGCGCTGCTCGGCAAGGCGGTGGTGCCCGACGACCATCCGCTGACGACGGGCGGCATCGGGCTTCTCGGCACGCGTCCCTCGCAGGAGGCGTTCGAGAAATGCGACACGCTGCTGATCGTCGGCAGCACCTTTCCCTATCTCGAATACTACCCGAAGGCCGGCCAGGCGCGCGGCGTGCAGATAGACATCGACGCGGCGCGGATCGGGCTTCGCTTTCCGGCAGAGGTCGGTCTCGTCGGCGATGCGCGCCTCGCGCTCGAGATGCTGCTGCCGCTGCTCAAGCGGAAGGACGATCGAAGCTTCCTCAAGATGGCGCAAGCCGCGATGGCCGAGTGGCGCCAGCTGCGCGAGGAGATCGACACCACCGCCGGCCACCTGCTGAAGCCACAGCAACTCGCGCGCGAGACCGGCAGACGGATCGCGCCTGACGCGCTGGTCTGCTCGGACTCCGGCCACAACACCGGCCTCTGCGCGCGCTACATCGACCTCAAGGAAGGCAACCGCTTTGCCGTATCCGGATCGATGGCATCGATGGCCTGCGGATTGCCCTACGCGATCGCCGGCGCGATCGCCCATCCGGGACGCCAGGTCGTCGCCTTCGTCGGCGATGGCGGCCTCAGCATGCTTCTAGGCGAGCTTGCGACGATCGTGCGCTACAGGCTTCCGATCAAGATCGTGGTCGTGAAGAACAACACCTTCGGCCAGATCAAGTGGGAGCAGATGCTGTTCCTCGGGAACCCCGAGTTCGAATGCGATCTGCAGCCGATCGACTTCGCCAAGGTCGCCGAGGCGATGGGAATGAAGGGGCTCAGCATCAAGCTGCCGGCGCAATGCGGGCCGATCCTCGACCAGGCGTTCGCCGTTGACGGACCGGTGCTCGTCGAAGCGACGGTGGACCCGAACGAACCGCTGCTGCCGGCCAAGCGCAACGAGAAGTTCGCGAAGAACCTGGAGAAGGCGCTGGCGAAAGGAACGCCAGGCAAGAAGGAGATCGAGCGGGCCCTCGAAGAGGAGCCCGCCCAAACCTTCCTTTCGGACTGAGCCTATTTCTGCAGGCAGGCGCGGATGCGCTTGATCGCCTCGCGGATGTTCTCGGTCGAGTTGGCGTAGGAGAAGCGGATGAAGCCCTCGCCGTGTGCGCCGAAGCTGGTGCCGGCGATGGTGGCGACGCCCGCTTCCTCCAGCATCTTCGACTGCAGCTCCCTGGCGGTCAGGCCGGTGCCTTCGATGTTGGGGAAGGCATAGAAGGCGCCGCCCGGCTCGATGCAGCGGAAGCCCGGCAGCTGGTTCAGCTCGCTGACGATGACGCGGCGGCGCTCGTCGAAGGCCTTCATCATGACGCCGACCGCGTCCTGCGGGCCGGTGAGGGCGGCGATGCCGGCGAATTGCGTCGGCGCGTTGACGCAGGAGTGGTTGTTGATCGCTAGCTTCTCGGCGTGGCGGAAGAGCGCCTTCGGCCAGACCGAGTAGCCGAGCCGCCAGCCGGTCATCGCGTAGGTCTTGCTCCAGCCGTCGAGCAGGATCGTGCGGTCCTTCATCGACTCGTAGGAGAGGAGCGGAACGTGCTCTCGACCGTCGTAGAGCATCTGGCCGTAGATCTCGTCCGACATCACGTAAACGTCGGGGAATTTCTCGAGCCCCTTCACCAGCTTGTCGAACTCGGCGCGGGGGACCGCGCCGCCGGTCGGGTTGGCCGGGCGGTTGAGGATGATCAGGCTGGTCTTCTTGGGGATGCGCGAGAGCACGTCCTCGGC
>CAZZLX010000393.1:0-4376 GCA_964655235.1 uncultured Rhizobium sp. | reverse complement strand
CCGAGGATCGAGTATCGGCGCGGGGCGATCGAGGACCTGAGGTTCGAGCCAGGTTCCTTCGATCTGGTGGTGAGCACGCTCGCCTTCCACTACGTCGAACGCTTCGACCGCCTGGTCGCCGAGGTGCACAAGGTGCTGACGGCGGGCGGCGCCTTCTGCTTCACCGTCGAGCATCCGATCTTCACCGCGCGATCGGAGCAGGCTTGGCACCTCGACGCCGAAGGCCGGCGCCAGCACTGGCCGGTCGACGGATATCAGCTGGAAGGCGAGCGCCGCGTGAACTGGTTCGCCGACGGCGTGGTCAAGTATCACCGCCAGCTGTCGACCTACGTGAACACGTTGATCGACGCCGGCTTCGCGATCACCCGCATACACGAACCGGGCATCACCGAAGAGGCGCTGGCGAAGTATCCCGAGATGGCCGACGAGCGGCGGCGACCGATCTTCCTGATGATCGGCAGCGTCAGGCGCTGACCTCGGGGGCGTGGCCGTACATCGCCTCGGGATCGGGCGTCACCATCTTGCTGCCGGCCTCGAAGCGGAGGTTGCCGGCGAAGCCTGCCGCGTCGAGCGAGCGGGTGAAAATCGCGTTGATGTTCTTGGTGATCTCGCCCGGCAGCGCCTGTTTGGTGCGCACCACGAGGTCGAGCTTCTTGGCCTGCACCAGTCCGTCGAGCTGGAACTGGCCGAGCCGCGTGAAGTCGGCCTCGACGAGGAAGCGTTTGCCCGGCGGGACCTCGTCGTCGCCGTTCTCGCCGCCGTCGCGGTGGACGAACAGGCGGAGCTGACGGATGCCCTCGCCGTCGAAGACCGGCATGAACATCGGCCGCCATTCGCTCGACTGCGCGGCGTCCGCCGATCCCGCCTTCGACATCTCGCGGAATTCCTCCGAGAGGCGCTGGATCAGCTTGCCGCGGCCGGACTTCTCCAGCGCCTGAACCGAGCTTTCGCCCAGCCACCGCTTGAGGTCGCCGCCGCGAAGCGCGGTCAGGAAGAAGGCGAGCCCGCCGGCGAGCTGCGGCCCCGGCTTGGCGATGGTCTGGTCGAGCACGGCTTGCGCCGCCTTCGGATCGATCGCGCGCAACGTCGCCAGCGCCTCGTCGAGCGCCGCCCATTGATGCGAGAGCTCCATCAGCGTCGCCGGTTGCCCGGTCGCCTGGCCGGCCGCGCCGGTGCCGGGCGGCTGCATGACGCGGAGCTGGAGCTGGGTTCCTTCCGGCAGCGCCACCTTGGCGCCGAGCGTGAAGAGGCCGAGTGGAGTCTCGACGATCGGCTGGCCGGCGATCGTCGACCCCATCACTGTCGCGCCGAAGCTGACCATGCCGCCCTGCGTGGTCAGCGTCATCGGCTGCTGCGGCGCGGCGGTGCCGGGAACGCGCGGCGTCATCTCGGTTACCTGCAGCAGCAGCGCGGTTCCGGGCCGGAGAGCGAGGACCGGCGCGCCGCCGAGCGGTGCCGACGCGGCGTTGGGTTGACCGCCTGTCGGCGTGACCGGCGTCGCCGGAGCCGATGACGCCGCCGGCGGCGTGGTTCCGGGCCGCGCCGGCGGTGACGAGCCTGGCGTGCGCACCGTTTCCTGAGCATTGCCGCCATCCGGCCCGACGCCTCGCTGGCGAGGGCCGGACTCCGCAGATGGCGAGGGCGACGCGAGCGGCGTGACCGCGTTGGTCGTGGCCGTGGCGGCGGAAGGAGGCGGCGCGCCCGCCACGGCCGCCGGCTGGGCTGTCGCGGTCGGCAGGGGTGTCGGCGCCGGCGGTTGTGGCGGTGTCTGGGCGACCGGCGCGGCGCGGACCGCCGTTGCCAGTACGGCCGGCGATTGCACTGTCGGCGGTGATGCAGGTGCGGCCGCGGCCTGCGGCTGAGAGGCGACCACCTGCGCCGCGGATGGACCGGGTGCAGGTGATTGAGCCGTTGGCTGCGATGCGATCGTAGCGCCGGGAGTCGGAGGCGGTGCCGCTTGCGTGGCGGGTGCCTGCAGCGCGGCAGGTGCTGAAGGGGGCGGCGTCGGCGCGGCGTTCAACAGCGTCGCCAGAGCCGGTGTCGATGCCGGAAGCGGTGCAGGCTGCGACGACGGCAGCGGGGTCGGGTTGGATGTTGCGTTGGATAGAGGTGCCGGCGTCGACAGCTGCGGCAATGGTCCCGGTGCTTGACCGCTCGGCGTCGTCGTCGTCGGCAAGGTCGCGGCAGGAAGCGGGCTCGGAGTCTGAGACGGCGTCGCGGGCGGATTCGTCCTCGGCGTCTGGGCCGCTGCCGGCTGCGGGGTCACTGTCGCCGGACGTGTCGGGGTCGCAGTCGCGGCGGCATCCTCTGTCGCAGCTGGCGGAGCGGCGGCTGGGGCCTCGACCGTCTCCGCTGTGGTCACGACCGGTGGCGTCGCCGGCGCCTGCTCGAGCGTCGCGGTGACGACGGTGCCGGGAGCGAGCGATGTCGGTTGCGGCGCCTGCGGTGTCGTGGGCTTTGCGCCGGTGATGACCGCGGGCTCCGGCGTGTCGGCGAGCGGCGACGAGGGCGCGGCTTCGGGAGTCGGCGCCTGGATCTGCGCCTTGGTCGCGCCGTCAGCCGGAGGCGGCGTCGGCTGGGGCGCCGTCGTGACCTGCTGCGCCGGGGAGACCGGCGGCGACGGCGCGATCGTGCTCATCCGAGGAGGCGGTCGACCACGCCCTCGATGTCCTGCGCCGCTTCGCTGCTCGGATACTTGGTGAGCAGGGGCGATTGGCGCCGGATGCACTCGGCCACCTTCTTGTCGCGGCGGACGATGCCGGCGAGCGGCGGCGAGATCTTGAGAAATCCCTGGCAGGCCTTGAGCAAGGTGCCGTAGGTCCGCTGTCCCTCGGCGGCGTTGGTCGCCATGTTGACGATGATGCGGAGATCGGCGGTCGGCTCGTCGGCGTGCGTGACCTTGATGTAGGCGTAGGCGTCGGTGAGCGCCGTCGGCTCCGGTGTGGTGATCACCAGCGTCGTGCCGGCGGAAGCGGCGAGCACGCGGACAGTACGGTCGAGACCGGCGCCGAGGTCGAGAACGACCTGATCGTATTGCTTGGCCACGTCGACGATTTCAGCGCCGAGCTGAGCCAGGCGCTGTGCCGGCAGCGTCGCCAGCGAGCCGGTGCCGGAGCGGCCGGCGACGATGTCGAAGCCGCCTTCGTCATAGTGGGTGGCGGCCTGCGCGAGCCCGATGCGTCCGGTGATGACGCCGCCGAGATCGCGATCCGGGGTGAGCCCGAGCTGGATGTCGACGTTCGCGAGCCCGAGATCGCCGTCGAACAGCAGGGTGCGACGACCGGCCTTCGCCAGCGCATGGCTCAGCGTGATCGAGAACCATGTCTTGCCGACGCCGCCCTTGCCGGACGCGACGGCGACGACGTTCTTCGCCTTCGTGAGAAGGGCAGAGCGGGGCGCAGGGGCGGGCGTTGCGGTGGTCATGAGTAGGCTCGCTTGAGAGGAGCGGCAGCCTCTTCGGCCACCAGATCAGGAAGCAAGAGTCGGGCCATGGCCACGGGGTTGAGCGGGTTCAGCCCGTCAACCACCGCAGATGTGACGCTTGCGTCCGCGAGTTTCAACCGCCCGGCTTCGGCGGCAACCAGGAGGCTGCCGAGGCGGCGGGCGAGGTCCAGACGGGTGATGATCATGCGCGTCGCACCGATCTCGGCGAAGGCACGGGCGACCTCGGCCGCCTCCAGGGGATCGGTGCCGGCCGCCATCACCAGGCAAGTATCGCCCTGTGCCGCCTGCACAAAGGGGCGGAGAATGCCCATGTCGTCCGGGCTGAAGGGGTTGCGGCCGGCGGTGTCGATGACCGTCAGCGTGTCCTTGCGGTATCCCGCTAAGGTCTCCTTGAGGCGCTGCGAGGTATCGATGCGGGCGACATCGACCTTGAGAACCTTGCCGAATACCTGGAGCTGCTCGTAGCCACCGGCCCGCTCGGTATCGGTGGTGATCAGGTGTACGGGTTTTCGCGCCAGGGCGGCGCGGGCCGCAATCTTGGCGACGGTCAGCGTCTTGCCCTGGCCCGGCGGGCCGATGAGGATGATCGGCTTGGTCGGCTTCAGGTCGTTGATCGGCTGGAAGGAGAAGACGTCGTCGAGCGCGCCCGCGAGCGCCAGGATCGGATCGTCGATGCCGAGCGTGGTGGCGCTTCGGAGCATCCGCTCGGCGAGGTTCGGCGCCACGCCGTGGCGCGAGAGTGCATCCGACAGGTACTCGATCGTGTCGCGCTTTTTCCCGGGCGGCTTCAGCGGCGAGGGCTCGGGCGCGGCATCGAACTCGGGGTCGGCGCCGTCGAGCGCCGCCGGCGGGCGCACGCCCTTGCCGCCTTCTCCCTTCTGGGTCGAGACGATGATCGCATCCTCGCCCAGATGGTCGCGCACCATCTTCAT
>CAZZLX010000392.1:0-4395 GCA_964655235.1 uncultured Rhizobium sp. | reverse complement strand
AGATCGGCCTCTGCAAGCTGGTGCAGAAGCTCGAGCCGTCGGACATCCAGGGCCGCGTCATCATCATGACCGCGTGCAACCTGCCGGCCGCGATGGCGAGTGCGCGCGTGTCGCCGATCGACGAGGGCAACCTCAACCGCGCCTTCCCGGGCGACCCCGACGGCACGCCGACCTTCGCGATCGCCCACTACATTGACAGCGTGCTGTTCCCGCTGACCAACTACATCCACGACCTACACTCGGGCGGCTCGTCGCTGCAGTACATGCCGTTCGCGTCCGTCCGCTACGGCACCGACGACGCGGTGAACAAGCGCGCGCTCGAAGCGCTCAAGGCCTTCAACCCGCCGACCGGCTTTGTCTGGAAGCACACGGCCGACCAGCGCCTCGGCATCGCGCGCGCGGTCAGCCGCGGTATCGTGGCGCTCGGCGGCGAGTTCGGCGGCGGCGGCGCGGTCGACATCAAGGGCGTGAAGATCGTCGAGCGCGGCCTCGACAACCTGCTGGCCCATATCGGCATCACCGACAAGTCCAAGGCGCACAAGGTCGAGACGCCGACCCGTCTGGTCGAGCTCAAGGGCCGCGACTACTACGTCTATACCGACGAGGCCGGCCTGTTCGAGCCGGCGGCCGAGCTCGGCGACTGGATCAAGAAGGACCAGATCGCCGGCTGGACCCACTTCGTCGACAACCCCGGCCGCAAGCCGGTGCCGAGCTACTTCCTGATGGACGGCCAGGTGATCTGCCGCCGCCACTACGGCCGCGTCGAGCGCGGCGACTGCGTGGCACACCTGGCGACCAACTTCGAAGGCTGATCGTCACCCTGCCTTCGTATCCCCTCCCCCTTTCGTGGGGGAGGGCTAGGGTGGGGCTCGACATGACGACCACCACCTCCACCTCCCGCCAGCTCCTTCTCGCCAACCTCGCCCTCATGGTGACGGCGACGTTCTGGGGCACGCATATCCCGGCGTCGTGGTTCGTGCTGCAGCGCTACACGCCGTTCGAGGTGATCCTCGGGCGCTACGTGCTGGCAGTGCCACTGCTGGTGATGCTGCTGGCGATCGAAACGCGCGCGACCGGGGCGCGCCCGGAACGGAAGCCGCTCTGGCAGCTCTGGATGCTGGGCGGGGTCGGCATCTTAGGATTTGCCACCTCCTACACGATCGGCATCTCGATCGCGGGCCAGCTGCAGGGCTCGCTGATCTCCGCCGCCTCGCCGGTGGTCGGCGTGCTCGTCGCCTGGGCGCTCCGCGGCGCACGGCCCGACGGGGCGATGCAGCTGGCTTTGGTCATGGCGCTGGCGGGCGCGGTCATCGGCATCGCCGGCAGCCAGGACATTTCGCGCCTCGGCCTGCCGGGCCTCGGCGAGGCGCTGATGCTCTTCGGCAACGTGATGTGGAGCTGGTATTCGCTGGCGGCGCTCGACTGGCTGAAAGGCTGGTCGCAGATCCGCGTCGCGACCTGGTCGATCGCGATGGCGGCGGTGACTGCCTTCGCCCTCGTCGGCACGGCGATCCTGCTCGGCTACGCGCGCGTGCCGCCGTTGCCGAACCTCCTCGACTTCCTGATTCTGCTCCACCTCGTCGTGCCGGTGACGATCCTAGGATTGCTCGGCTGGAACTACGGCGTCCGCCACCTCGGGCTGTCGGTGTCGTCGCTCTACCTGAACCTGGTGCCGGTGACGGCGGTGCTGACCGCGGTCGTGCTCGGCGACACGCCCAATGTCTGGCAGCTAATCGGCGGGCTCGTGATCATCGCCGGCATCGCCCAGGCACAGATCAGACGCCTTCAAAAAAATTAAGCCGGGATCTCCGGCTCGTCGATCGGCACGCCCGGCGCGTACTTGGAAAGACGTACGGTCGGCAGCGACTTCACGTGGCTGACGTTCTTCGCCGCGGTCAGCTTGGTGGTCAGGAAGCGCTGATAGGCGTCCCAGTCCTCGGCGACGACCTTGAGCAGGAAGTCGGCCTCGCCGGCGAGCATGTGGCACTCACGTACCTGCGGCCAGCTCTTCACCAGCGCCTCGAAGGCGCTGAGGTCCGGCTCGGCCTGGCTCGAGAGCCCCACCAGCGCGAAGCCGGTGAAGCCGAAGCCCAGCTTCTCCGGGGCGAGATCGGCGTGGTATCCCCGGATGAAACCGGCTTCTTCCAGCGCCCGCACGCGGCGGAGGCAGGGCGGCGCCGAGATGCCGGCGCGCTTGGCCAGGTCCACGTTGGTCATGCGGCCATTTGACTGGAGATCGCGCAGGATTCGCCGGTCGATCCGGTCTACCTTGACCCGTCGCATGTGACGCCCTCCCCGCCGGAAATCCGAGCAATTTTATAACAACGCCCCTGAAGTCGAGCAAGAATGTTGCAGCAAACGGTCCGGACGGGTCCGAAACCGGCTGAAATCTCCGCCTGGGTGATCAGCGACGGCACGATCGGCATGGAGATCCAGAGCGTCGGTCTCGCCAGGACCATCGGGGTCGAGCCGTTGGTCAAGCGCGTCGCCCCACGGCTTCCCTGGCGCATCCTCCCGGCCAGCCTCTGGGCCTTCCCGTTCCTGTCGCTCGGGCCGGACAGCGACCCCCTGGACCCGCCCTGGCCGGATCTGGTGATCGGCACCGGGCGGATCGCCGCCGCGCTTTCCTCCGCCGTCCGCCATGCCAGCGGCGGCGAGACCTTCACGGTGCAGATGCAGGCCCCGCACCTGCCGCCCGACCGCTTCGACCTGATCGTCGTGCCCGAGCATGACGGCTACACCGCGCCGAACGCGATCCAGACCCTGGGCTCGATGCACCGGATCACCGAGGAGCGACTGGACGAGGCGCGCGCGACCTGGGCGCCGCGTTTCGCTCATCTGAGGCGCCCGCTCGTCGTCGCCGTCATCGGCGGCTCGAACCGCCGCTACCGCCTCGAGGTCGAGGATGCGGCGGCGCTCGGCCGCCAACTCGCGGACCTCACTGGCGCCCACGGGCTGGCGGTGACGCCGTCCCGCCGCACCGGCAAGCCGCAGGAGCGGGCGATCGCCCGCGCGCTCGCGACCACCGACGCCTATGTCTGGGACGGCACCGGCGACAACCCGTATATCGGCCTGCTCTCGCTCGCCGACGCCATCGTCGTCACCGCGGATTCGACCAACATGGCGACCGAGGCGCTGGCGACGGGCAAGCCCGTCCACATCGTCCATCTGCCCGGCAAGCCCGGCAAGTTCGGCGTGTTCCACAAGCTGCTCGAAAGTCGCGGCTACACGCGGCCGTTCCAAGGCCGCATCGAGTCCTGGTCCTACACGCCGCCGAACGACACCGAGCGCGTGGCCGAGATCGTCCGCGAGCGGTTGCTCCAGCGTGCCGCGGGCCGTATGTAGGCTGCCCATGGCGCTCAAGATCGAGACCTTCTCCAACGTTACCGGCAGCTCGGCCCTGTTCAAGGCGCTGGGTCATCCGCTCGCCCAGCCTGGCCTCGCCCGCATGATCGCGAAGCTGGCATCCAAGCCGTCGGTCGCGCTCTACGATCCGCTGGGCTTCGCGCAGACGCTGGCGGAGCTCGCCGATCTCTCGACCATCCGCTTCTCAGGCGCCTATGTGCAGGACGTCACCCATATCGGGCGCGAGATCGTCGGTTGCGGGGCCGAGCCGGTCTCATCCCTGGTCAGCTCGGAGGCGAAGGCGCTTCTCGTCTGCACCTTCGATGCCGAGCGCATCGTCGCCCAGATCCGCCACCTGATCCCGTCCGGCTGCGAGGTCGTGACCTTGGATGCAGCGCGGCTGCCGTCGTCGATGCTGACCAACGAGCGCTTCTATCTCGACCCGCTCAACTTCGCGACCAACCTCGTCTTCTTCCGCGACGACGAGGAGGAGGGCGGGCATCACACGCGCCTCGTCACCGCCAACTACTGGTCGGGCTACGGCGCGAAGAAGACCACGCTCTGGCTTCGCCTCTACGACGCCGCCGGCAAGGCGCTCGCCGAATGGAGCGAGGAGCTGAAACCCGGCACTACCTCGGTCGTCATCGATTCCAAGGACGTCCGGCGCCGCTTCGGGCTGAAGCCGTTCCTCGGCCAAGTCTTCCTGCACGCGATCGGCGTCGCCGGCCACGACGTGATCAAGTACGCGCTCGACACCTATGGCGACAGCGCCTCGGTGCTCTCGTGCACGCACGACAGCAACTCCTTCCCCGCGGACTTCTATGCGGGCCTGCCGGCACCGGACAAGGGCGAGCGCGTCGTGCTCTGGGTGCAGAACGCGCATCCGATCCCGATCCCGGCGAAGGCCGTCGGCATCAACGCGATGGGCCGGCCCGAGATCGCCTGGCTCGACGAGGAGGTGCCGCCGTTCGGCACCGCCTCGATCGATGTCGCGCACCTGCTGCCGGCGCTGGCCTGGCCCGATCAGATCGAGATCCGTTCCGGCCGCCA
>CAZZLX010000391.1:0-4399 GCA_964655235.1 uncultured Rhizobium sp. | reverse complement strand
TTCCATTCGTCGCGATTGAGGATGAACGGGCCGGAACCGATGCCGGTCGAGATCGCCGTCATCGGATCGGTCTTCGCATCTGCCTCGCGGAAGATCACCGGCATCTGGCCGCCGGCCGAGCCCAGCGAAAACTCGACGAAGCCGTAGGGCTCCTTGAGCTTGAGCGAGAATGTACGATCGTCGACCGCGGTCCATCCCGCGGTATAAGTCGCTAGGCGCTGGCCGATGACATCGCGCTTGCCCCAGCGTTCGATCGAGGCGATCACGTCCTTGGAAGTGACCGGCTTGCCGTCATGGAACTTGAGGCCCGGGCGAAGCGTGAAGGTCCAGGTCAGCTTGTCGGACGACGCAGCCCAGTTCTCGACCATCTGGGGCTTCGGCCCGAGCTTGTAGTCCCAGGCGAACAGCGTGTCCTGGACCATCAGCGCGAAGATCTTGGTCACCTGGACCGAGACCACGTGGCTGTCGAGCACCTTGATGTCGGCCTGGGGCACGACGCGCAGCACGTTGTTCTGAGCTTGTGCCGGTGCCGTCGCCACAAGGGCGAGCGCGGCGGCGGCGAAGACCGATCCGACTAGTCTTTCCCGTTTCATGACGCGGCTCCTCTGTTCATCGTTATCGGGGCCGTTCGCGGGACTACGTCCGCCGCCGGCCGCATTTCCGAACCGCGTGAAGTGTCGCTGATCGGAAACGATCCGTGCAAGGGCGGAACGTAACAGGGACGGAGGTCGCTTTCGGGGGGCGGCGCAACCTGCACCCCGCCCGGGCGTTATTGAGTAGTCGTCCCAGGGTGTTACCGAGAAATCAAAGAGATGCGGGGGCTGAGCGGTACGGCGAGGCGGGCCGGATACGCTGGACCGAAGGACTTATGGACGGCATGGTCACCACCATTCCCGAGCTTACGCCCCGTCCCGACTGGGCTCTCTTCCTCGACATAGACGGCACGTTGCTCGACCTCGCCGAGACGCCGAACGCGGTGATCGTTCCTGAAGGGCTGCTGACGGCGCTCGTGCGTGCGGCGAAGGCGCTGGGCGGGGCGCTGGCGCTGGTGAGCGGCCGCGCCGTCGCCGACATCGATGCGCTGTTCCATCCGCTCCAGCTGCCGGCGGCCGGCATCCACGGCTTCGAGCTCCGGCCGAAGTCCGGCCCGCCGAACCGCGTGGCGCCGCTCATGACGCCGGAGCAGCGTGATCGGCTCATCACCGCCGCGATCGGCCTTCACGGCGTGATCGTCGAGGACAAGGCGGGCGCCGTCGCTTTCCACTATCGCCTGTCGCCTGACGTCCGCGAGGTTCTCGCCCGGCGGATCGAGGCGATCCTCGAGGACGACCTCAAGGACTTCGACATGCGTCCGGGCAAGATGATCTGGGAGGTCCGCCGCAACGGCATCGACAAGGGCAAGGCGGTCGAGGCCCTGATGGCCAATCCGCCTTTCCGCGGGCGCGTCCCGGTCTTCGTCGGTGACGATGAAACCGATCTGGACGGCTTCGCCGGTGTGCGGCGCCTCGGCGGCATGGCGCTGCCGGTCCGTGACCTCACGCCCGGCCCCGGCTTCGATGGGCCGGCCGAAGTCAGGGCGTGGCTCGCCGCGCTGCCCCAACGCCTCGCCGAGAAGGTGCCGGCATGAGCAATCTCGACCTCGCCGCCATCGGCAACTGCGCGGTCGCGGCGCTGATCGACTGTGACGCCCGCATCGTGTGGTGGTGCATGCCGAGGCTCGACGGCGATCCGGTCTTCTGCAATCTGCTTTCCGGCAATTCCGACTGGGGCTTCGCCGACGTCGATCTCGCCGACCGCGTCGAGAGCAAGCGCAGCTATCTGCGCAACACGGCGATGCTGGAGACGGTGCTGACCGACAAGGACGGCGCGCAGGTGCGCATCACCGACTTCGCGCCGCGCTTTCGCAACCACCGGCGCACCTTCCGCCCGATCATGCTGATCCGCCGGATCGAGCCGGTGGGTGGACGCGCGCGCATCCGGATCCGCATCCGTCCCCGCTTCGACTACGGCTCGACCGAGCCGAGGCACACGATCGGCAGCAACCACATCCGCTACATCGGCAGTGAATCCGCCATGCGCGTCACGACCGACGCGCCGGTCTCTTACATCGAAAGCGAGACGCTGTTCGTTCTCGACCAGCCGATCAACCTGATCTTCAGCCAGGACGAGAGCTTCGAGAGCCCGATCGCGCATACGGCCCGCGACTTCGCCGAGCGCACCCACGAGTTCTGGCTCGAATGGGTCCGCGACCTCGCGATACCTTTCGAATGGCAGGACGCCGTCATCCGGGCCGCGATCACGCTCAAGCTCTGCGAGTACGAGGAAACCGGCACCATCGTCGCCGCGCTCACCACCTCTCTGCCCGAGCACGCGAACAGCGGACGCAACTGGGACTATCGCTTCTGCTGGCTCCGCGACACTTTTTTCGTCGTCCATGCGCTGAACCGACTCGGCGCCACCAAGACGATGGAGGACTATCTCGGATACATCGCCTCGGTGACGGTGTCCGAGCCGGCGATGCAGCTGAAGCCGGTCTACGGGATCGTTCCAGACAAGCCGCTGACCGAGAGCATCGTGCCGGCGCTCGTGGGCTATCGCGGCATGGGGCCGGTGCGGGTCGGCAACCAGGCGGCAGAGCAGATTCAGAACGACGTCTACGGAAGCGTCATTCTCGCGGCCGCCCAGATGTTCTTCGACACGCGGCTGCCGCGTCCGGGCGACGAGGCGCTGTTCACGCAGCTCGAGCAGCTGGGGAACGTTGCCGCCCGCGTGGCCCTGGAGCCGGACGCCGGCATCTGGGAGTTCCGCGGCCGAGCCCGTGTGCATACGCATTCGGCGGCCATGTGCTGGGCCGGCATCGCCCGGCTCGCCAAGATCGCGACCCATCTCGGCCTCGCCGAGCGCGCCACGTACTGGAAGGGCGAGGCGGCTCGAATCCGGAAGGCGATCCTCGATCAGGCCTGGGACGAGAAGGCCAACACCTTCGTCGAGAGCTTCGGCGGCACCGACATCGACGCGAGCCTGCTCCTGCTTCAGGAAGTGGGCTTCCTCGCCGCAGACGATCCGCGCTTTACCGGCACGCTGGCGACGATCGAACGAAAACTAAGAAACGGCCGCCAGATCTTCCGCTACGACGCGCCGGACGATTTCGGCAAACCGGCGACGTCCTTCACCGTCTGCACCTTCTGGTACATCGACGCGCTGGTCGCCGCAGGCCGTCGCAACGAGGCGAGGGAGTGGTTCGAGGAGACCCTGACCTGGCGCAACCCGCTCGGCCTCCTGTCCGAGGATCTCGATCCGAACACGGGCGAGCAGTGGGGCAACTTCCCTCAGACCTACGCGATGGTCGGGCTGATCAATTCGGCGATGCGGCTCTCGAAAACCTGGGAGGAAGCGTTTTGGCGCGTCTCGTGATCGTCTCCAACCGCGTCGCGATCCCTGGCGACCGGGCGTTGAAGGCGGGTGGCCTCGCCGTCGCGCTCAAGGAGGCGCTCGGGCCGACAGGCGGAATGTGGTTCGGCTGGAGCGGCGACATCGTGGCGGAGCCGGCGGCGGAGCCGAAGACGGTCAGCGACGGCCGCATGGATTATGCGACGCTGGATCTCTCTCCCGCGGAGCACGAGACCTGCTACGCCGGCTTCTCGAACGCGACCTTGTGGCCCCTCTTCCACTATCGGCTCGGGTTGATCGACTTTCGTCGCGCGCAGCTCAAGGGCTACCTCGCGGTCAACGCACGCTACGCTCGCGCGCTCGCCGGTCTCCTTCGTCCGGACGATACGATCTGGGTGCACGACTACCATTTCATCCCGCTCGCCGAGATGCTGCGGCGGCTCGGCGTCAGGAATCCGATCGGCTTCTTCCTCCACATCCCGTTTCCTGCACCGGAAGTGCTGTCGGCGCTTCCGGGCCACGAGCAGCTGACGAGAGCGTTGCTGGCCTACGATCTCGTCGGCTTCCAGACCGAGATCGATCGCCACGCCTTCGAGCGCTGCGTGATCGAGCACGGGCAGGGGAACCTCGCGGCCGACGGCCGCCTCGTCTCCGGCGACCGCTGTGCCGCGACCGGCGTGTTCCCGGTCGGCATCGACGTGGACGAGTTCGCCGCCTGGGCCAAGAAGGGCGAGACCGCGCGCGACACGCGACGCCTGGTCGAGAGCCTTAGCGGCCGCGAACTCGTGATCGGGGTCGATCGGCTCGACTATTCCAAGGGCATCCCGAAGCGGCTGGAAGCCTTCGAGGCCTTGCTCGATACGAGGCCGCAGCACCGCCAGAAGGTGACCTATCTCCAGGTCACGCCGATCTCGCGGGGCGAGGTGGCGCAGTACAAGTCGCTGCGTCGCGAACTCGAGGCGCTTGCCGGCCGCCGTCTTCGGGCGCTTTTTGGCATTACGACCGAGAA
>CAZZLX010000390.1:0-4411 GCA_964655235.1 uncultured Rhizobium sp. | reverse complement strand
GACGCCGACGCCATCCACGGCAACAAGAGCCAGCCCCAGCGCATCAAGGCGCTGGAGGACTTCAAGAAGGGCTCCATCCGCGTCCTCGTGGCCACGGACATCGCGGCCCGCGGCCTGGACATCGACATGCTGCCCCACGTGGTGAACTACGAGCTGCCCCAGGTCCCCGAGGACTACATCCACCGCATCGGCCGCACCGGCCGTGCGGGCCGCAGCGGCATCGCCTTCACCTTGGCCACGCCCGAGGACGGCAAGTTCGTCTCGGCGATCGAGAAGCTCCTCCACAAGGAGATCCCGCGGGTCGAGATCGAGGGCTTCACGGGCGCGCAGCTCGAAGCCGGCGACGGCCGCCGTCGCGGCCGCGGCGGACGCGGTCGCAGCGAGCCCAAGGCCGAGCCGAAGCGCCGCGAGCAGGTCGAGCACACCGAGGCGCCCGTCGCCAATGTCACGCCGTTCCGCCCACGCGAGGAGCGCCCGCGCCGCGAGGATCGTCGCGACGATCGCCGCCGCGAGGAGCGCGAGGACCGGACCCCGGTCGTCGGCCTCGGCGACCACGTGCCGGCCTTCCTCCTGCGCCGGGTCAAGGCGTAGCGTCAGGCACCGATCCGTGGCAGGCTCGCCGCCATGAAGACGATCTTCGTCATGGTCAAATGCGAGCTCGGTAAGGCCTATCAGGTCGCCGACGAGGCCGTGCTCAACATCGAGCAGGTATCCGAGGTCTATTCGATCTCCGGCCAGTACGACCTGCTGCTGAAGTGCTACCTGCCGGAAGAGGACGACATCGGCCACTTCGTGACCGAGAAGGTGCAACGCCTCGGAGGCGTCAAGGACACCTTCACGATGATCACCTTCAAGGCCTTCACGTAGCGACGGCCTTCTGCGCCGCCGTCGTCAGCCGCCGACCTCGTCCCTCTGCTCTCTGGGATTGGCCGCCTCGGCTTCCTGACGCTCGGGAGCTCCCACCAAGATAATGCCGCCCGCGTCCTGGACGACCCGGATGCGCCCGCCGTCGGTTCCGGTCCTAACTTCGGCCTCTTCCGGCGCCGATGCCGCAGCGGACCATTGCTCCGCCGGAACCGCGAGCAGGTCGCCCGCGGGCAACCCTCCCATCGGATCGGCGCGGCAGAGCGCGTTGAAGGCGCCGTTCGCCTCCTCGATCCGTCCCTTTGGATCGGCGATCGCCAGCGGCACCGGCGAGAGCTGCATCGCCGCTCGAAAGCGATCGATGGTCAGCTGGGCCTGGGTCAGGTCGCCCCGGAGGCCGCGCAACGCCATCGCCGTCACCGCCATCTCGGCCAGCAGCGACAGGCGTCTCCTGTCGTTCTCATCGAAGGATGCACGCGGCTTCCGGTCGATGATGCAGACCGTGCCGACCTGGTAGCCCGACGGCAGGCGGATCGGCATCCCGGCGTAGAAGCGGATTTCCGGCGGCCCGGTCACGAGAGGGTTGTCGGCGAAGCGCTCGTCCTTGGTTGCGTCGAGGACGACGAAAGCCCCCTCGCCGAGGATCGCATGCCCGCAGAACGATATCTCGCGCGAGGTTTCGGCCGTATCGAGGCCGATGCATGCCTTGAACCATTGGCGATCGTCGTCGATCAGCGATACGAGGCAGATCGGAACCTGGAACAGCTCCTGCGCCAGCTTCACGATGGCGTCGAAGTCATCGTCCGCGCCGGTATCGAGGATATCGAGCGAGCGGAGCGCATCGAGCCGGTATGCCTCGTCGGCCGGGAACGCTGGAGCCTTCATGCCGCCATCCTCTGGAGCCGTCCCAAGTCGAAGACCGCATGAACGACGCAGACCCGGAGCTGGTCGTTGTCGAAGGGCAGCAGAAGCTGCTCGTAGGTCTGGATCCCGTCCGCGTTGCGCCACTGGCCGCGTCTTGCCTCGGGCTGGCGGCCGTTGGCGACGGCGTAGAACGGCGTCGACAGCACGGTGCGGTTCACGGTCGAGGATATGTCGTCGAAGCGGAGCCCGGCCCAGACGTTCGGCAGCGTCTGCCGGACGGTGTCGCCGGCGTGCTTGATCACGGGGCTGCCGTCCCCCGGAAAGATCACGCTCAGGGAGACGTCGGCAGGCGCGTGGCCGACGAAACGGTTGTAGTCGTTGACGTGCGCCATCAGGCGGGTGCCGCGGAATCCGACCCAGGTCTGATGAAGCTTCCGCAGCGTCGGCGAGACGATGTCGATCCACTTCATCAAGGCGAAGCTCCGCTCAGATCGCGCGGAGACCCTACCGACGCCTCAGACGAACGACAAGGATGTGGATCACACCGCCTGGCGGAGATCGACGGTCGAGTCGCGCACGTCGTCGATCAGCAGACGGCGAAGCTCGGACAGATGCCGGTCGAACACCTGAAGGTGGCGGCGCGGGTCGCCGAGGTTGCCGCCTTCGGCGTCGAGGTCGGCGAGGTACTCGCAGAGCTTGGCCGCGGTATCGCTGACCGCGCCGTAGCCGAAGGTGCCGGCTTGGCCCTGAATTCCGTGAGCGAGCGAGAAGAACGAAGTCAGGAGCGGGCCGACCGACATCGGGTCGGCATGCATCCCGGCGGCGAGCTTGGTGAGCTCGGCGATGTCATGAAGGGCGCCGATGCGCCATTCGCCCCGAAGGTTCGAGACGATGGCCGCCGACTTGGCGATGATCTCCTCGAAGCTGAGGCCTTCGCCGTTGCCGGCAACGCGGTCCTTGAGCCGGTTCGGCATCGGGATCAGCTTGGCGGTGGCTTCCGGCATCGTCGGCATCTCCGAGGGGGTACGTTCGCTCGCCCTGAAAATGCCCGACCTTCCTTAAGGAAGGGTTACGTCGGGTGTAATCAAACGCAAAATCGCGGCTTAATGCGACTGTCGAGATTTTTCGCGTAACCAACTATATTATTTATACAATCATGGCACTCCATCCGCCTCCGCTCGATGGTCAGCGCCTGACCGCCATCGTTAAACACCACGATAGGATTGCCGACTGACGCCTCGGGAGGACTTGGCGTCACCGTTGCCGCGGAGCGAGACGCGCGCGGTCGATCCCGGCGCCGTTGGGCGGCGCGCTATACCCGTTTCCGGTCTCCGCGAAGGTGGCTTCCTCGATCGCAGGTCGACTTCGGATCGAGAGAGGCAAACAACAGAATCCGGCTGCTCGCGTCCGAAAAAAGCGTAAGCCGGAAAGGCGTTTGCGGCGAAGCGCGGGCGTTGCAACCGGCGGACCCTGCCTGTAGCGTCCGGCCATGTTCGGACGCTTTGCTCTCTTCTTGATCACTTTGCTGGCGGTGGCTCTCGCCGGCACCGCCTCGGCGCAGACACTGGAACGCATCGCCGAGAAGGGCGAGGTGGTAATCGGCGTCACCAATACCTTCCGTCCCTACGGTTTTGTCGACGATGCCGGCCATTTCGTCGGCCTCGAGATCGACCTCGCCAACTCGATTGCCGATTTCCTCGGGGTCAAGGCGCGGCTCGTGCCGGTCGCCGCCGCCAATCGCATTCCCTGGCTGCGCCAGGGGCGCATCGACCTGATCCTGGCCTCTATGCCGGTCACCGAGGAGAGGAAATCCGAGGTCGGACTGATCGATCCGCCCTACTACGCCTCCGGCGTCGCGGTCCTGGCGGCTGCCGAGGTCGGCTTCAAGTCATGGCGCGACCTCGCCAACCGGCAGGTTTGCGGCCTCCGCAACAGCGCCTACAACCGGGTCGCCGAACGGTACGGCGCTACCATTGTACCGTTCACGACGAGCCCCGAAGCCGAGGAGGCCGTGCTCGCCAAGCGCTGCGCCGGTCTCGTCTTCGACGAGGCGACGCTGGCGGCGACGCTGTCGCAGCGAACCCGCTGGCAGGCCTATTCGCTGGCGCTGGTGACCGACGAGCCGCGGCCCTGGGCTATCGGCGTCCCGCCCGCCGAGCTCGAGGGGCCGTTCGGCCAGCTGCTCTCGAACATCGTCTCGGACTGGCACCGCTCAGGGGCCCTTCTCGGCCTGCAGGAAAAATGGGGCCTGCCCGCCAACGGATTCCTCTCCGACATGAACCAGCGGCTGAGGTAGGCGATGATCGGACCTCTCGAGCTCCTGATCGTTCTGCTGGTCGTCGTCCTGCTGTTCAGCTCGAAGAAACTCCCTGACGTGCTGGGCGATCTCGGCAAAGCGGCGTCCCGCTTCAAGGCCGGCCTCAAGGGCAAGGACGAGTCGGGCGATCCCGACCGCAAGCCCTGATGTCGCCGGCAAGGTGACGGGGGCGATGGAGCCGGACGAGTACGACAAGATGCACGCGGTCGAGGAGCGGATGTGGTGGTATCGCGGCCTCCACGCCAACCTGCTCGGCTACACGCCGCAGAGGTTCAGCGACATGATGTTCCGCCGCGTCCGCAATTGGATGCACCTTCAGGGAGACGACAGGATCAAGAGGGCCAGTTTCAGCGTCAAGGGCGTTTT